>CAZQDS010000025.1:0-11282 GCA_964591655.1 uncultured Methanosarcinales archaeon | reverse complement strand
TAAGAATTCTGATGATACCACATCCGGATATAGTGATTGTGCATACGACAGGACGATAATAAATCAAGATGCAGGAGAAGAATATGTCGCTTACGGGATTGAAAAGACTGAATATTCCGACCATTATCTCGTATGGGCAAGATTCAGGAGCCATGATTATCAGAAGGATAAAACATTTAAGGGATTCGTATCTTATCTAATAAAATGAACAAGAAAGCAAAAGGCTCGAATGCTGAAAGGGACTTGATACATCACTTCTTTGACAATGGATGGGTCGCCATTAGGAGTGCAGGCTCCGGAAGCATGCAGAATCCATCTCCTGACATACTTGCAGGCAACAATCTGCGTAGGCTCGCGATAGAATGCAAAGCAGTCAATGACACTAAGAAATATTTCACGAAGAAGGAAATTGATGAATTAGTTTATTTTGCTAATAAATTCGGCGCAGAGGCATGGGTCGCTGTCCGATTCGATAGGATAGATTGGTTTTTCTTGAATATAGAGGACCTTGAATTGAAGGACAAGAGTTATTTCGTTGACGTGATAATCGCAAAAAGGAAGGGATTGGACTTCGATACATTGATTGGAAAATAGCAAAATATTTAAATACCCTGTACGATATTTAATAAATTAACACATTTTATGAAAAGAGGTGCTAAAATGGCTTTAGATACGGTGATATTGGCGGTTATTATTGGTACATTAGCTGCAATAGTGTACAGTTTGAGAGTTCTTGTTCTATTGGAGAGAAGAATCGCAAGAATGGATGAGAATATAGAGAAGATGACGAATGTCATTGCTAAACAAGAGCTTCAAGTGCTTGCAGAAGAGAAGAAGATAGAGGCTGATGAGAAGAGGCTTCTTGCAAAGAAGAGACGAAGATAAGACCGTAGTTTTTGCAACCGACAACTTTATATTTTCTTTCTTAATTTATTTCTTTTATGATTATTCATAAAAGGCAGTTAAATCAATAAATTTATATTCTATTTCCCGATTTTTCCTTTTATGATAATTCATAAGTCTTTCAAGCACGGATGGTTCTATCACTACAGGGTGCATCTTCCTAAGACAGAAGAATTATGCAATCATAAGTTTGATTCATTACGGAAATATCTTCTCGATGTTAGGGAGAATTGTCCCGATGATTATTTCCAGAGAGGGCCAAGAAGTTCAGGATTACGCATGAATCTCGATTTAGACTTAAAGAAAATCAAAGGTCATGAGGTTTCTGAACTTGCATCTTTAGGTTTGGAGAGCAACAGGTTCAAGACTGCACATAGTAATGTTCAAATGTTCATGCTCCAGAATGATACAAAGACGATAAGCATAGAAGTCCCCATATGGCTTCTCGACAGTGAATTTCCTTCATATACGCACGTATTCGAGACCAGTGATCCATTGACTGGGCATATAGATGCCTTAAGGATTGAAGATGGAACAATCTGGATTTGGGATTATAAGCCTAACGCTGTAAAGGAGAAATATGCTTCTACACAGACTAATTTCTATGCGTTGATGTTAAGCAAGAGAACAGGTGTTCCCCTAGAGAAGTTCAGATGCGGCTATTTTGATGATAAGGATGCGTTCGTGTTCAAGCCAGAGTTGGTTTCCGCCACTCGAAAATCGAAATAAACTCACCACCGTTTGTAATCCGCAAGAAAGCGCTGCTTTTCTGTGTCACAAGAAAGCTTCGCTTTCTTTGTGTTCGATTTTCTTACTATAAAATCGAAACTTATTTAAATTAGCGCCCTATTGTTCATACTATAATTTATAGAAGGTGATTGATATGTTAAAGATGAAAAAGATATCTGAAGCTTATGATATGAGAGTGTTTACTGATACAGGAGACTATTTCGGAGACGTAGAGGAAGCGATCATACAGAATACGAAGATCTCTGGCTGGAGAGTAAGGGCGACAAAGAACTCGTTCTTGAACAAAGTCCTTGGCTCCGCAAAAGGAGTCATTATCCCGCATAATCTTGTGAAGAGCATAGGTGACATAATGATCATAAACAGGTCAGCAATACCAAATGCTCCAGAAGGAAGCGACGATTAGTTTTTTTAACATATTTTTTTAATCTTATATTTCTTATATCAAGTCTTTGAGTGTTGTTCCTTCTTTAAGGAAGTATGTGTGATTTTTCATCTCTCTCAAGATTTTCATGAATCCATCAGTGTCGGCTCTTGTTATATCGCTTATTTCTAATCTATAGATTGCGTGTGCTTCCGATTCAGAGTTTGACTCTAGAAGTTTGTGTTTTGACATGAACCTATTGAGGAATTTTGTTATATTCAAGGAATCTGTCCCATAATGGAAGAAGCTCATGACTTCTTTGGAATTGATATGGGTGTTTTGCAGTTGTCCGTTTTTGTACTGTTCTTCAATCCATTTCTTTATTCCGTGCTCGCCTTCGGTGTTGACATAAAATGCTGCAGTATATGGGCGTATCTTGTTGTCTTCTAAATGAAACAATATTTGCTCATATTTTGATGGTGTGATAAAATCTTTCATTTTTAATGTCATTTTTATTGTGAAAGGCCTATTTTCTATATGGTCTAATTTAAGAAACCTGTCAAAATGGTACAATTCAATAACGTTGTTTATGTACCTCGCGTTTCTTTTCGGTATTTCAAATTTTATTGATTCGAATGTCATGGTTTCAGGAATTATACCTCCTTTAAAAATATTCCTATTTTATCTACTAGAAAGTGACTACTATATTTGTTTATTCTTCAGAACCATCCTCATCAGCGACATCATCATCGAATATCTTCGGCTTCTTCTTTTCCATTTTTGGTTCTTTTATATCGCCGTTTGCTGCATCGAACATCGTCCTCAAGCCAGATTCTAGGCTTTCAGGGTCAGCGATCATGCTATGGACGTAAGGGTTTATCAACCATTTATCATTATGCTTAAGATTGACAAAAAGCATGCTGAAATCTTTTATTTTTGAGATCTTGCTCCAATTCTTTATCAAGAAATCAAAGTTTTCCTTGGAATTCAAGCACACTACGACCCTGCTTCCGGCCCCGTTAAGGATTTTTTCATCAAGCAAAGGGCATATATGATGTTTGACTGCCTTATCCTTGAATTTCACATCGATAAGATTGTTCTTCTCATCGACCTTTAATGCGACGATCTTCCTGAGCGTCAAATCCCTATTCCTAAGATAGTTCTCTGTCCATTCTAATAGCTCATCCATACTTTTGCCTCATGCAACTAGTTTTTATTGTTTTTGGTATTGCGCAACCATCAATACTACGTGAGGTGTCAAGAATGCAAACAAATATATCCCCGCAATCAAGTAAGGATTATGACGCAGAGGAAGCAGTGTCATGGCGCTGAACTCTATAGATATCCTGCTTATCAACGCGAAATTTATTATCCCGCTCAGTATCAAGGTGAACAACAGGCTCCCCAATGATTGTTTTTCTGTCTTTCTGATGTCTGATATGAGTATGCTGAAGAACATCCCGAAAGAGAATCCGAATACCGTCACGATGAATATTATGAAATTGCCCTTGACAGCAAAGATGAACGGGATGAGAAATGCCGAGCATATGGCGTTCCCTACTATCAATAAGAATAATAATGCCCAATATATTGTCTTGTCAAGAAACTTTGCCCCTATGCGTTTTTTATTTTCAGCTTCCTCTATTATTGTCGAAGCATCCTCGACCTCTTTTGTGCTCCACCCTTTCCTTAGAAGATGCAACTTATCTATTCGCATAAACACCTCTTTAGAACATGTTCGGCTGCACAGATATTTAAATGTTTTCAGAATGAAGAATCTTATTCAGTCAAGAGCAGTCTCTTCTGTTTTCTCCTCTGCTTCCGTAAGTTCGGGAGTCGGCTTGAGGTAATCCATCGTTTTTGGCTCTTTTCCAGAATTAATCAATTCGTCCCATTTGTCGAAATCAATCCAAGTATGCCATTTCCCATTCATCTTGAACTTCTTTTTCGCAAGCATCCACACTCTTGATGGCCTATGTTCTGAGACCATCTCATAATCTGGCAAGTATTTGAGGAGTTCTTTCGTGAATGCTGTGACTTCATCATGCAATGGCATGTTCTCTCGTTTTAATCTAAGCCGTGAAGCGCCTACATGCATGTATGCTTTGACTTCTATGAAATCTGGACTTCCGATGTGTATTAGTTCGGCATATCTTTCTGGTTGGATATCGTTGATGGATTTTATTACGGTGATTCTTATGCAAGTCCGTTGTTTTTTTTGTGCGAGATAATCGAGACTCAGCATCAAACGTTCCCAGTAATCATCAAACAACGGGACATCCACTTCCTTCAACAATTCTTTGTTCGGAGCATCCAGGCTTATATATAGTTGTGTGACTGGCTTCAAGTCTCTTATCGCTTCAGGATATTGTGCATTTGTGACAAGGAAAGTGCTTATCCCTTGCTTGTTGAACTTATCGAGCAATTCATTCATTCTAGGATATGTTATTGGCTCGCCAGTCAATGAAAGCGCCACATGCTTCACTGTCTTAGATTTTTGATATGCTGCTTTCGCTTGTGGTTGTCCTCCAAATCCTTCAAGTAGCTTATGATGCTGCTTCATGCTTTCATTGAATATCATTTCAGGGTCGTCTATGCCCCACTTCCATTCTTTTGAGACAGGCGCCTTATATCCTCGCCAGCAGAATGTGCATCTATTTGCACAGGATATGGATGTCGTCATCTGCATGCATTGGTTGCTCATTATTCCATAGAATTTTAATTTATAGCATCCACCCTGCCCTTTGATCATGTTCTTTGTCCAACCACATGTTTTGACAGCAGAATGCTCTCCTATTATCCTGTACTGTTGCCTCTCAAGCTCTTCACGGGCGTATTTGCTTAGCATTCTCAATTGAATCTTTATTGTTTTTTTAAACTTTATGAACAAATCAATTTATTTTATTTATTTATTTGCCATATTGAAATTAATTATTTTTTTAGATGTTTACTTTTTTATATCATGCAGGATTATCTGTTTTTGGAGGTTTTTTTCTCGCACATTCTCGCACAAAACGCAACATTTAAATATAAGCTATACCATTAAAATAGATATTGGTATACAAAAGCGTATACCTAGATACACTCCAAATGTGATGATGGTCAGTAACGGGGCCTGAACATAAAGAAAACGCAGACATCCATAACAAAAATGAAGACCGAAGTATTTGAAAGAATCACAGTTAGACAGATAGCAACATATTGGCTTTCCAACGTCGCACTGTTTAGCGCATTATATTATGGATTATCATTCGCCGGTGCAACAATAATGCACAACGGCCAAGCATTGACGACCAGTCTTGAAGGACTCGGGAACTCGATATATTTCAGTTTCACGACAGCATTGACATTAGGATACGGAAACATCGCCCCCATCGGAATCGCAAAAGCACTAGCTGTGCTAGAGGCTATCGGAAGCGTAAGCTTAATCGGTTTGTTCATAGGAAAACTTGTCTCAATAAAACAAGAGAAGATCCTTGAAGAAATACGAGAGCTGACATTCGAAGAAGCGACACACAACGCAATAACAGGACTTTACTTGTTCAGGAATCAAGCGAAAGAATTGCAGGAAAAGATTTCCAAGACGAAAGCCGCAAAGAGCGATAAGACGTTCGCAAAAGAGCTTGACACGATGAACTTGACACTGATTGACTCATTACAATCATTCAACGATTCAAAAATAATGATCAATGACCCCCACAAATCAATGATGCACCTGTCATTAATGACGAACAGCATCAATTATTCACTATCAAGGCTTGTTGGATTGTTAGAAGAATTCAACAAAAGAAAAATAGGCTGGAACAAAGAGTCAACAACGACAGCACTTGCAGAATCTGTAAGGATGAGAGAAACTTTAATGCAGAGTTTTGAAAGAATAAAATCTGATGAACAGATAAGCAAGATTGTTGGAGAGAAGTTGGAAGACTTGAATAAGGCTATAGAAGAACTGCAGAAATCAGCACAAAGATAATCGAATGTATTGGCAGGCTGATTTCGTACCTTCAAAGTCCAAATACTTTTGGACAAAAACGGAAGGCTTATGAAAAACTTTCAAGGAACAGGGAATCGGAAGCTTAGCTACAACCTTATTTACGGTCGTTTTGAAATTGGAGGAGAAACTAACAATTCAACAACGCTTTGCAAATGCCTAAAATCATGATATAGATAGAGGAATATTCGAAAAATTATGTAAATCCTACTAAAGTTCAGTCACTACGTTCGGGACTTTACCTTTCACTTCGTTCAAGCTAAAGTAATATCACTCGCGTTCGTTACTTTCGCATTTCATGCTAAAGTATTCACGCAATCCTTTAACCCTCTAAGCGATGCTTAGGGGGACCCTAATAGTCACAAGAGTAACAACAGCAATGACTTAAAGAGATGACAGAGAAAACCATGTAGCAACATACAAGAAATTGTTGAGCAAAAAAAATGTTGGGCGAAAAGTATGTGACAGCGACATAAGAGCAGTGGCAAAGAATTTCCATATTCAAGAATCGAGGAGACCAAATATAAGTATAGTATTCGGAAAGATAAATCCGCAAGGAAATATCTGAAGATGATATATGAAAAAGCGGGATCCATGATTCTTGAAGATACAATGCAATTGCCGAAGGAGGAAAGAGTAGATCGAGAGGTAAACCATAATCCGATCCGCACAATAGTGCAGAAGGAGAGGATAAAGTTAGTCTCAAAGAAGAAACCACCTGCAAAAACATCTAACAGTGTCTAGCAGGAAAAATAAGCAAGTGACTCGCTTGGATAATGGACAAAAAAAGAGATTGGGGCCTGGAATTGGCTTAGGCGAATAAATCGACTTGGGAAAAAGAGCTATTGAAATTAAAAAAGAATGATGAACGTACAATAAGTATTGATTAACTCATAATTCATTAGCCTAGAACAATTCCAACAATCGTCTCTCCATAGTATGTTACGAGGTCAACAGCTTAAAGGGACATCCAGAGAGGCAGGACATTAATGGTTTGATCTCAAAGGTCTGTCGGTAATTGCATTGTTTTTTTTATTCTTATTTTTTATCCTTGATTTCAATCATTCTAGAAACCGTATATTTCCCCGAATTTTTTCTGATAATATCTTATTAATGCATCAGGATTAAGATCCCCGCCGCATGCTTCTCTTATGATCTCTGGAGTGAGCATCATAGCGCCATGCTTGTGTATCTTTTCCTTAAGCCATCTCTTCACAAAATTCAAGTTTCCATTCATCAATTCCTGTCCTAATCTAGGGTTTTCTTTGAGCATCTGTTCATACATCATTGCGGAATAAATTGTGCCTAAAGTGTATGTCGGGAAGTATGCTATGTTCCCTTGTGACCAATGTACATCCTGTAGGACCCCTTCAGAATTATTTTTTGGGACTATACCCAGATATTCTTTATACTTTTCATTCCATATGGTCGGGAGTTCGCTCACTTTGATTTTCCCTTCGATAAGCCCTTTCTCTATCTCATATCTTATTATTACATGCATGTTGTATGTCAATTCATCAGATTCTATCCTGATAAGAGAAGGCCTTACTGTGTTTATCGTTTCATAGAATTTGTCCAAAGACACATCCTTTAGCGTTGGGAATGCCTGTTTGTATGTCGGATAATAATATTTCCAGAAATTCTTGCTCCTGCAAACCTGATTCTCCCATATCCTAGATTGCGATTCATGTATCCCTAAGCTTGGCGCATCATGAAGGACAGTATATTTGAGGGCAGGATTGAATCCTGATTCATACAGTGCATGTCCAGATTCGTGTGCTGTAGAAAAGAGTGAGAAGAATGGGTTTTCCCTGAATGCCGTTGTTATCCTGAGATCGTTAGGGCTTATCTTTATCATGAAGGGGTGTGCTGAACCGGCTATCAAAAAACGCTCATTATCCTCAAGTATCATCGTTGATATCTGCTGACAGACATTTTTTTGTGTTTCCACAGGGAAGTCCATATTCTTTACATTGAACTCCTTGCCATATTTTGATGATTTCTTGACTTTCTCGATCAATGATTTCAATTCCAGCTTTAACTTTTTGAATGTTTCATCGAGTGTTTTGAGTGTCATCCCCCGTTCATAATCCTGCAATAATACTTCGTAAGGGTGCCTGTCAGGATCGATATACTTCGCCTCCTTTCTTTTCAATCCGACAATCTTCTCAAGATACGGTTCAAAAAGCTTGAAATCGTCATTCTTTTTTGCGATTTCCCAATAATGCTGAGCCATGCCTGTCACTTTGAACAGCTCAGCAACGTATTCCTTCGGAAGCTTATTTATTCTTGACAGTCTCCAAGAATAAAATTTGACTATAGCCTTTTCTATAGTGTTGATTTTTGATAGATTATTATTAAGATTCGTTATTATACCATTTAGCTCTTTAGATGTGGCCTTTTCATGAACCATTACTGCAAGCAAGGAAATCTGCTCGGCCCTCTCTTCTGCAGCTTTAGAAGGCATCAACGAGGCCCTATCCCACCATAATAAGTTGACTGCACTCGTAAGGATGCTTATCTCTTTATCGATTTCCTTCAATCGTTTTAAATCATCAGCCACCGTCATTTCACATCTCACTCTTTCATTATCTTAGTCATAGAGACTGCCTTGTCGCCTGCAGAAAGCTTCATCAGCCTCACTCCTTGTGTGCTCCTGCCGACTTCCGATATCTGAGAGCACTCCGTCCTTATAAGAATTCCTTTCCTGCTTATCAGCATAACTTCATCATCATCTTTCACTGCGACTACTGCAACGACCTTTCCGTTCCTTTCAGAGCAGAGTATGTTCCTGACGCCTTTTCCACCCCTGGATATTAGCCTATACTCTGCGCTTGGTGTCCTTTTCCCATAACCGTTCTCTGTCAATGTCAAGATCTGCTTTTCCGGGTCAACGATTATCATGCCTATGACTTCATCTCCTTTCTCTAACTTGATCCCGCGCACACCCTGTGACTGTCTTCCTGTCGGTCTGACATCCTGCTCATCAAATAATGCGGCTTGTCCGTCTCTTGTCGCGATTAATATGTTCTTTGTACCATCGGTCATCCTTACATTTATTAGCCTGTCGCCGTTCTCTGAATCTATATTTATCGCCATTATCCCGCCTTTTCTAGGATTGCCGAACTCTATAAGATTAGTCTTCTTTATGGTCCCGTTCTTTGTAGCCATAACAAGATAATGTTTATCATCAAACTCCCTGACGGGGATTATTGCGTTGACTTTCTCATCTGTTTCAAGCTCCAGCAGATTGACTATCGCTTTGCCCATCGATTGCCTTGAAGCATCGGGGATCTTATATACTTTCATCCAATGCAATGTCCCCTTGTTTGTTATGATGAGCAGATATGAATGTGTCTTCGCTACAAACACATCCTCAATATAATCTCCTTCTTTTAGGTCAGAGGCCATTATCCCTCTACCGCCCCTATTCTGCACCTTATAGAATTCTATAGGCACCCTCTTCACATAACCTGTATGTGTCATCGTTATGACAACCGGCTCATCAGGTATCAAGTCCTCCGCTTCAAAATCGAGCTCCTCATCTGACACATCGATTATCCTTGTCTTTCTAGAATCATTCTTTGCATACGTGTTTATTATCTCATGCATTTCTTCCTTGATTATATTCCTTATCTTTGTCTCAGAATCAAGAATGCCTTTATATTCCTTTATTTTGTTCATCAAATCAGCATATTCATTATTGATCTTCTCCTGTTCAAGGACGGCAAGCCTCTGCAGCTTCATATCAAGTATGGCTGCGGCCTGTACTTCAGTGAGTTCGTACCCTTCTATGAGTCCTCTCTTCGCATCATCTGCTGATTTGCTCTTCTTGATCAATGCGACAATAGGGTCTATATTTGCGAGTGCAATCCTTAAACCTTCGAGTATGTGTGCTCTCTCCTCTGCTTTTCTCAGATCATAAGCAGTTCTTTTCCTCACTATTGTTATCCTGTGCTCAAGATAATTGCTCAAGTAAGATTTTATGCTTAATAATCTTGGCTCATTATTCACTAACGCAACAAAATTTATCCCGAAAGTGTCCTGTAATCTTGAATGCGTGTATAAAAGATTCTTGACTATCTCCGGATTGGCATCCTTCTTCAGCTCAATGACAATCCGCACCCCGTCTCTGTCAGATTCATCTCTCAGATCAGATATCTCTGTTATCTTCTTATCTCTCACTAAGTTCGCTATATCTTCGACAAGCGTCGACTTATTGACTTGATAAGGTATCTCCTTGACAACAAGCCGGTTCTTCTCTTTTTTCTTTTCTACATCTATTATTGCTCTTATCCTTATTATCCCTTTACCATTCTTATAGGCATCAATGATGCCCTTTCTGCCCACGATCTCTGCTCCCGTAGGGAAATCGGGGCCTTTGATTATGCTTGAAATCTCTTCAATATTAATATCCGGATTGTCTATCAACGCAATCACTGCTTCGCATGATTCACGTAAATTATGCGGGGGGATGTTTGTTGCCATCCCGACAGCTATGCCTGAACTCCCATTCACCAACAGGTTGGGGAACTTGCTTGGCATGACTACCGGCTCTTTCAATGTTCCATCAAAGTTCGGTGTGAAATCGACAGTCTCCTTGTCAATGTCTTGGAGCATCTCGTCGCTTATCCTTGAAAGCCTTGCCTCAGTATATCTCATCGCTGCTGCATTGTCGCCGTCAATTGAACCGAAATTGCCTTGGCCCTGCACTAAAGGATATCTTAATGAGAAATCCTGCGCCATCCTGACAAGTGAATCATAGACTGCGGTATCCCCATGAGGATGATACTTACCAAGGACCTCTCCGACAATCCTTGCGCACTTCTTGAAAGGCTTGTTATATGTATTGCTCAGTTCATTCATCGCATAGAGTATCCTTCTATGGACTGGTTTTAATCCATCTTTGACATCAGGCAATGCCCTGCCAACTATGACTGACATGGCATAATCTAAATAAGAACGCTTCATCTCGTCTTCGATAGGCTGTCTTATTATCCTAGAATTGCCATTATTTCCGCCATTCATGTTCGGGTCCTGTGCAGTGTTATCGTCGGACATTTTAGTTTATTGTGATATTTTTACCTCTTCCCTCTCATTCGCAGAAATATTCATAATTTATAAGTGTTACGGTTGGATTTTGGAGGTTTTATAGACGAGAAAATTAACAATGTTCAAATTATTTTGTTCTATCTGAAAAGATTTTTAAACCGTTTTGTATTCCTCTCCTTTATGATGTCGGACACTTATTTCAACCAAGAATCTTTCACTGAAGAT
>CAZQDS010000024.1:0-11912 GCA_964591655.1 uncultured Methanosarcinales archaeon | reverse complement strand
CTGCCGGAGTATAAAACAACATATATGAACTTATATTTTTTATTTTAATCCTCTAATTAAATAATTATTATTAAGATAATCTCTCCGCTATTTGGAAAAATTTCTTTGATACGCCACTATTAGGATATAAATGCAACAATGGATGCTTCAACTGAAAAGATTTTATTATGTTCTTATTCTCAGGTATTTTAGATATTACCGGCGTGGCAAATATGGAATTGACACTCCCCTCATGAGACTTATTGAGTATTATGCCGAGATTGGTGATTTTATTTCTTGACAATAATCTCTGGACATCAAAGACTGTCTTAGAGCTGTATTCTGGGCTATGGACAATCAATGCCTCATCGACATGTTCTAGTAAACCCTCCATTAATTCGGGACGTTTAGGCATGTCCAATATCACAAAATCATTATTAGGAGAGAGCTCATCCAGATGAAGGCCTATCTTTTCAGAATTGCTTTCCTTTGCCTTAATGCTAGGTATTATCCTCAACCCAGACTTATGCTTGAGTATAGAATCGAATATGTGTGCATCATTATTTACGACCCTGCTTAAATCTATAGGCACATCATCCATGTAAAGATGCTCTAACATATTCATCTTCGAGAAATCTGCATCCAACACTATCACCTTATGCCCAAGGTTATGGAGCGCGAGACCAAGATTCAATGCTACGGTCGTATTGCCTGTGTTCGGCCTCAGGCTGACAATGCTTATGAATCGCGCCATTCTTCTCCTCACTTCTTAACCTTCTTAACCTTCTGTTTTGCTTTCTTGTCTTTCTTCTTCAATGCAGAATATTTCATCTTGTCCTTAGGAATAACCCTTTTCGGCTTTATCTTCGGTTTCCTCTTTGTTATTCTCTTGACTTTCTTCTCCATAGTCTTCTTCAGGTCCTTCTGACGCTGGACTTCCTTCTGCTGCTTCTCTATCCTTATCCTCTCCCTTATCTCCTTATCTCTCGCTATCTCCATCTCTGCATCTTCCTTCATCTGCCTGATCTCAACCCAGTATGGATTGTTAGGATTTTCCTCATCGGCATCATGCTGCTCCCCGACCTGTGTCGCGGTGCCTAATTCGTAAGTGCCTTTCCTTAGGTTATCCACCATGTGGAAGAAGCTTGTCAAGAATTCATAGTACCTGCTTATTATATTTATGTTTATTATCTCCTCCCTTCCGGCGATTATCGCTCTCATGGCAACATGTCTCCTGTACTCATTCTCTCTTGAGAAGTTCGCCTTGAGCATCGCTTTCAACAACAGGTATAAGTCTATATTATCATGTATCTCCTGCTCCTTGAACAATTCCTTTATCAAAGTTACGCGCTCTTTTGGTGTCGTAGGAATATCTGCAGTCATCTTGTGATCCTTTGCGTAGCGCAGCAATGCCACAAACAAGAATTCATAACAATCGACCATCCGCGATATTATGTTCTCCAATATGTCGACCGTCCTAGTGTATTTCAGACTGACGAATATCGAGTGATCCACTCGTTTCAATTCCTCTACAGCATTCTCTATTGCCTCATCCATCTTACCACCTGATTATTCATACCGTTTTATTATATTAAATATCTGCTCAACATATGATTTTGCTGAATTGTATTTCTTTTTAGCATCATCATATGTTAATGTCTTTAGATTATAATCGTTGTCTGATATCACAAATTTCTCTTTTTTTGTGAATTCTACGCCTGATTTCCTATGGCTCTCAAGCGTCGATTTTAGTTCTAGGTAAAAATCGACCATTTTAGGGTCCAGACCATATTTCGTGATTATTTTTCTCCTGAAAAGCTCTATCTTGTCATGCTCCTTGTATTCTAGGGTTTTAAAATT
Source organism: uncultured Methanosarcinales archaeon (assembly GCA_964591655.1). Taxonomy (GTDB): domain Archaea; phylum Nanobdellota; class Nanobdellia; order Woesearchaeales; family UBA9642; genus UBA9642. The sequence continues at coordinate 10,073 of CAZQDS010000024.1, read as the reverse complement.
TTTTTCAAAATCGAGTATAGCATTTATCGCCATGTCCAAAGATTGATACAATGCATCTATGACAGAAACCAGCAATTTCGGGTCCTTGACGATAGCAAATGTTGTGCTCAAAAGATGGTCAGCTATCTTAAGTTTGTTCTCAGCTTGAGCTCTGGTGGAAGTATGAGGCATTTTGGACGTCTTTACACGTTATAATTCGAATAGACGGCCAATATATAAATTTTGCTAAGAATTTAATGCTCATTCTTCCTTTTCAGCAGTCAATAAAAGGATTGCCTCTGCAATATTGCCATCTGTGTCTTCCAAGGCCTGTCTTGCATCCTCTTCTGAAGAGCTTGTCTGCTCCATGACTGTCTTTATGTCATCTTCGGATATCTCTGCAGTGTTATCAGAATCAAGGCTTTCAATATGCTCTTCGCCAGAGATCTGATAGTTCTTCTGGCCCATCATGTTCACTTTCTGCACAGAAGGATTCTTTATGACTATCTTCTTATCAGAACACTTTATGATTACCTCTTCAGCATCTATATCCTCTTGCTGTATGCCCATCTTGCGCATCATCTGCTGCATCTGTCTTGGATTAACATTCGGCATCATTGTAATTCACCTATCAGAATATCTATTGCAAGCCAAACCAAGCGGCACCCTGCCAGTTCAATATGACTTCAATCAGTATAACCACAATTATGAGTACGATTACATGCTCAGGCTTCAATTCTATCTTAGACTTGTAATCATCGAAATACCTTGTAAGCCCGGCCATGCTGCTGGGCATTGAAATCTTGTCTTGTGCCATGATAATAGGAAAAAGGAGAGGGTTTAAAAATGTTTTTGTCAAAAAACATCCCTGAACGAAGTTAAGGAATGTTGCGCCATGCGCAACATTACGAACGAGAGTGAGTAAAGATTATGGAGAATTTGCATCTCCTAAGGATTCGGTATAATTTTCTGTTTACACATCCTAATCACTTCATCAATCCGTTTCTTTTTCGTCTCTGGCCTTTTCGCGTATAATATCTGACGGAAATACATCCGTTTCATTGATGGAGGAACAGATTTGAATATCTCAATCAAGCGGTTTTGCGATAATGCATTCCTCAGCTCTTCTGGCATTTCAGGATTCCTAGGGATATGACCGTCGAATGCTTTCTTCCTTAAGCCTTCCTTATACATCTTAATGCCGAATTCTGACATCTTCCCGGCCTTGAGAAGCTCTTTGCCGTATTTCAGCGTATTGACGCTCCACCTGCTGTTCTTGTTGCGTTTTACATAGACCACTGACCATCGCTCATCATCTATCCTTCTGACCGTAGTGTCGATAAATCCGAAACATATAGCTTCCTTCATTGCATCTGCAGTGCTGATAATTGGCCTGCCTGTGTGCTTCTTGTATTTGATAAGAATGACTTTGTCCTCTTTAAGATGATTCTTCTCAAGCCATCTACGCCATTCAGAAAGGTTCTTCGGTGTGACGGATTTAGCAATCATTTTAGTATTCAATAAATAGTTTAGAGCTTAATATTCCAGTTCGCATATGTCATAGCACGAGGTTCTTGAATAAATATGTATTTCATATACCTATACATATTTACTAAAAATGAATTTTCTTTCTCAGCACTCTGTGGCTGTTTCGTATCTCCCTTAAATATGTGATAGAGTTCGTGTTTAAGAGTTTTTCTGGTCAAGAAAAAACTATCGCTCTTAAGAACAATTGCATAAGAATTATCAGAGCGTATGCTCGCGAATCCCTTTTCTTCAAGTCCATCTCTAATTTCTAAACTTATAATATAGTTATCCAATTTTAACTTTCTTTTTTCCTCCTCTAAAATTAGCTCCTTGTTTTTTTGAGTGAGAGATTCACCGAAAGTATGACCTAGTGAATGAACCATATTGAATGATGTTTGGAGAACAATGGCACCTACACCCGCTCCTAACGCATATATTCCATATTCAATTATTTCCTTATCTATAGGCATATAAAAAAAAATAACATACTATTTATAAAATTTTCGATAATTAGTCATCATATAGTAACAACGATAATTTTGCACTGGACATCCTCGCGTGAGATTTATAAATAAGTTCTAGTTTCTTAGAATGATTAACTCGATCATTGTTCAAGGGGTGCTAGTATGACGGATTTAGCAATATTTGAAGATTATAAGATACGCAGACAATATAATGAAAAGACCGAAACATGGTATTTCTCAGTTGTTGATATAATATCTGCATTGATACAACAGCCGGATCACAGACGTGCCCAGAGTTATTGGACGACACTAACAAATCGTTTAAAAGAAGAAGGAAGCGAGGTGGTCACAAAATGTGACCAACTGAAATTGCCTGCATCAGATGGTAAGAGTTATATGACTGATGTGGCTGATGCTGAAGTATTATTACGCCTCATCCAATCAGTACCTTCTCCTAAAGCCGAACCAATAAAACTATGGTTAGCTAAAGTGGGCTATGAGCGCATGAAAGAAATCGCAGACCCAACATTGTCCATAGATCGTGCTAGGGATAATTGGCAGAAGCTTGGACGCAGCGAGAAATGGATACAACAGCGCATGACCGGTCAGGAAACAAGAAATAAATTGACTGATTACTGGAAAGACCATCACGTGACAAAAGAGGAAGAATATGCAATATTGACTAACATTATTCATCAGGAATGGACTGGATTGACTGTCAAAGAACATAAAAACCTTAAAGGATTAAAATCACAAAATCTTAGGAATCATATGAGTGAAGCAGAATTGATATTTACTGCATTGGCTGAATTATCGACAAGACAGATTGCAGAAACCGTGAATGCTGATGGAATGGATGAAAATAAGGTTGCTGGAAAGAAGGGCGGCAATATCGCAAAGAATGCGCGAACGGAATTAGAGAAAAAAACAGGAAGAAGCATAGTTACAGGAGAAAATTTCTTGCCAAAAAAAGAAGTGAAGAAGATTAGAAAGAAATAATTTTTCTTAGTTGTCCGATTTTATCGTACAACTGAAATTATTTCTCGTTTAATTTCAAAAGAAGTTTTGCCTTAGTTTTCCTTGGTACATCTTTACCCCACAAAACAAAAATTCTGTTTATCCTAGACCAGTACTTCCTAGGAACATATTCTTTCAATTGCATTTCACATTGCGTAGGATCCTTAGCTTTTGTAAACCTAAGTAAATTACAGATGGAAAAGACGTGAGTGTCCACGGTAAGTCCATCTTTAGAATGTACTTCCGTTATCACAAGATTCGCCGTCTTCCTTCCTACACCAGGCATCTTTATGAGTTCTTCAATCGTGTCTGGAACACTGCCGTCTTTATATCCATTATCGGCAAGCCATTTTGCTGCGCCTATGATGTTCCTTGACTTGTTCTTGTAGAAATTGATCCTTCTTATTGAATCTTCTACATCAGAAAGCCTTGCTTTCGCAAGTTTGTCTACTTTATTGTATTTCTTGAATAATGTTTCTGCAACAGGTATTGTAGTTTCATCTCTAGTCTGGGCAGAGAGTATTGTCGCTACCAATGTCATCCAGTCTTCCTTCCATCCCTCACCAGCAAGCCTCTTCGCTGATTTACTGTAGTGATTCTCTGCTTTTGAGAATATCTCTAGAAAGTATTCTGTCTTTTTCATATTTTGGATATAAAGAATCATAATATAAATTTTATCAAAGATTATTGTATAATTTAGAGTAAGCCTTATCGAAATCATCATATGAGAACTGGTTAGGATAGTGAACAGCATCATATCCTTTAGGAACATTTTCAATCAGAGAGCCATAATGTTCTTTTGTAGGGTTATGCACCAGTATTAGATCTATGCTGTTCGGTTTATGCTCCTTTATCCTATTAAGGACTGCACCAGATGTCCTTCCAGTAATTACGTCCTTATCTATGACTGCGACTTTTTTTCCATAGAAATCCTTATCAGAACAATCAGTCATCCATCTGAAAGTGACATTCCTATCTCTCTTATGTGCATCGACAAGCTTGTTCTTTAATCCAAATTTCTCAAACAGATACGTGAGGAATAATCCTCCCCGGGAAATCCCTACCGCTATATCATAATCATCTGCGAGTGAGTGTGCAATCTTTATCGATTGAACCGTTTCGAATGCTATAGGCTCTTGCACTCCCTTGGCGTTTGCCCAATCAAAAAACTTATTATGCAGCAATTTAACTTTATCCTCACCGATATAGCTAAGCAGTGAATGTTTTATGGTATGAAATTCACCCGCCTTTTCTCCTTTCTTGACCACTTTTAACAGTGAATCTTTATCCCCTAAATATTCGAATGCTAAAGCAGCATCTAAAAAATATTCTTCTCTTAAACATTTTTTAGCGAGTGCACTGATTTTTTTTCGGTCTTCCAAATACTTATATATTTTAAATGCATTGAAATAGTTCTTGTTTGTTATAGAATCATCGGCGGATCTTTTTAATGCAACAAAGAATTCTTTATCCGTTTCAAACATGCCTAATGCATTATCGGCGGATAATTCCTCAAAGGCAAGATAATTTTTCATAGGGCCACATTATCGGGGTTTCAATATAATCTTGGTTTCTCCACAATCATCTTAACTATGAAATTGCTTATTCCCGTTGATAACTTCTTCAGGTCTTCAGGCGCAGATTCCGGGTTTTTTACACCATATTTTGCAAGCGTTTTTTTTACTTGATTCTGCAAGAAATTTGATGATACAATCGGGACAGCATATTCTCTGCCAGATATATGATATGCCCATATCCCAATTTCTTCTGCAGACATGATCATGTCGCTTAAACTATATGATAGTTCTTTTCTCCAGAAATCATATTCTAGCTCTGAATTAAATATTGGTTGAGCGGCATCTTTAGAACTTATTGTTCTTGATATCCTGTAACGCAATGATAAGTATATGTTCTCAAATGAGTTGATAAGCTTATTTATCGAATCGTCAGGATCTATTGTCTTTTTTCTGCCAACGTAATCTGTGTATGTAAACTCTTCGAGCAAATTAAGGCGGCTTACCTTCCAGGTTTCCTTGAATTCTGAATATAACATTCTTACTCCATCAAAAGGATTCTCATTTATCATATCTACCTTGTCTTTATAGGTGTTTAATAAAGTGGAAAATACCTTATTCTTACAATCTCTTTCTATTGAGTCAACAATGCTATCCAGAGGGATTTTAGACTCTTCCAATATGCTTTTGTAAAATTCGTTCATGATTCCAGTAAGAAAAGACCCTTTAAAAAGGTTACTATTTTTGTCACTTTTTAGTAGATACTATGAGAATATGAGGTGTAGGGTAGCTGTAAGCCGCCTTCTGTAAGCCTTCCTATGCAATGAAGCAAGGAACAGGCTTTCTTGGCATTTGACTAAGCCTCAGTAATTGAGTTGCACAAGCCAGGTCTAGCCGTTTCATCCTTAGTGCTGAGACGTCAAGGAATCAATCCTAAGTCGCCTAAGGATATATCCAATCATTCCATTCAACAATAGGTTACGTTTCTGTGCTGTTGCCCTCGTTATTAGCGAGCACGCTTCCACGTGTGACCGTTTATTGTGGGCGGACTTTCCTGAGCTTCCTGCATTTTACAGCAGGATACCCGCTGCCAAGCGCTACCCTACGAAAAAAGGAGAGAAAAAGGCTTTATAAAGGTATCGCAACATGGACGAATAGATATTACTATCCAGTAACAACATTTCCGTAAAATTAATAAAGGGATAAGCCCTATAAATAATATGGATAAGTCATTAAAACCAAAAATTTCAATAGTTATACCCACGCTCAATGAACAGGAATACATCGGGCGATTACTACATGATGTGTACATGAATAATTATGAAAATCTAGAAGTGATAGTGTCAGATAATGGTTCGACCGATAGCACACTAAAAGTCGCAGAATCCTACTCAAAAAACATAAATAATCTAGAAATAGTCACATTACAAGACAGAGGAGTTTCAAAGGCAAGAAATAATGGTGCGAAGAATGCAAAAGGAGAATATATACTTTTTTTGGATGCAGACAGCAGAGTGTCAGAAGAATATATCAGGAAAACACTAATGGAGATGCAAAAGAGAGATTTGGCGATCGCAAACCATTACATGACAGCGATAAGCAACAATAAAAAAGACATATTTATGGTCAAAGCAGTTAATAATATTCTAAAATTAATGCAACACATAATCCCGGGAGGACCAGGCGGCGGGGGAATAATAATCGAGAAATCCTTGCATGAAAATATCGGCGGATTCAACGAGAACATAATGACGATCGGGGAAGATGTCGACTATCAATATAGGGCATCCAAGATGGGAAAATTCAGGATGCTAGATTCAGAGAAAACATACATAGACATGAGAAGATTCGATAAAGAAGGAAGGCTCAAGACCTGGATGAAGTGGTCTACAGCATACGCGATGCATCTCTCAAGGATTAAAATGAGCAAGTTTCCTGCGCAATACACATTTGGGACATACTAGTAACTATTCTATCATAGTTCTAAACCTTTTTATTATATGTGGGTAATTACTAAGCATGGATTACAGGCTAGTGCCATATATAAAGAAATACTTGCATGAAGGGCATTCTTTAGAACAGATCAGGCAATCATTATTGTCTCAAGGGATTTCAGATGCAGACATAAAACAGGCAGCAGTCTACGCAATGGATGAAGGGCGGAAGGACATCAAAAAAAATAATTATGCAATATGGATAGTGCCAATCTTGCTCGTATTGCTCATTGGAGGAGCAGGATACTATTTCAAGGATCACATAGCGCTCTTTGCGACAGACACCATGAATAAGCTCAGCGGAACTGACGACAATCAAGCAATAAATGAAGGACAAAACACCGTGAACGCCCAACAGGGCCCCTGTGATATGTATTGCTTGATAGCTGCTGCAGAAACATGTGATGACGCAAATACGGAATTTGAATCAGAATCAGACTTCTTCGGGATGATCATATCATCAAAAAATCATTATGAGATAAAGTCGGGGCAGAATTGCGAATTGCACATAAAAGTAATTGATGGGGATATAGAGTTCTCGCAAGAATTGAGGGCGCAATCAATAGCAAACGGGATAACCGAAGAAGAGCTGGAGATGCAATTACAAGAGTCAAAAAAAAGCATAAAATCAACGATCGGGAAAGACGGCAAATGCATATTTGATGATAGATCTAAATTGAAGGAATTCTTGGAAAAGACTAATGCAGGGACATTCTCTGGAGAAGTATCGTGCCCGCTCGGGGGAAAATGCACATATGGCGGCGACTGGGCATTAGGCAGATGCAGCGGAAGCATGTTCTCCTAATAACTTCAATCATACTTGAACTTAAAAACATATTTAAATATGAATATATTACTCATTCTTATGGGATACAACACTCAAGAATTCAAGAAAGAAAAAAAGGATGATTACGTGAACAAGAACTTTTTATTGGTATCATTGGAAGAGAAGAAGGCAAAGAAGATCGCTGAAGTCATAAATAATGATACATCACGGAAAGTGATAGATTTCCTTGCGAAGAAAGATGCGACGGAATCAGAATTATCAAAAGAGTTAGGCATACCAATATCGACGATACATTACAACATCAAACAATTGCAGGATGCGGGACTGGTTATTGTCGAGGAATTCCATTATAGCAAAAAAGGAAAAGAGGTCAATCATTATACTCTAGCAAACAAGTACATAATAATAACTCCGATGAATCAGGATTCAAAATTCTTAGAGGCATTGAAGAAGATAATGCCGATAGCGATAATAACTGCAGGAGTGGCATTCGTCATGCAATTATTCAACGCGCTGACGTTGTCGAAAAGCAATGCGTTGATGAGCACCGAGTCGTTAGTCATGGACCAGGCCGTAGAGGGAAGCGCAAAGATGATGGCTGCTGCGCCCGCAGCTCAAGAGATTGCAAGACCTGCATTGCAGACAACACCAGCAGCATATTTCTTGATAGGCGGATTAGCGGTAATAGTGATCTATTTCGTTTATGAATTCGTAAAGAAACGCTGACTGTCAATACGCCAGAGCCTTAATTTTGACAGACGATCTATCTCCCTATCAGCTTCCCTATCGCCGTATCTCTTGCCATTTTCATCAGGTTTCGAGAAGATATTCATTATCTTGTAACGTATAGGCAGTCTAGAATTATTCTCATGCACCAACCTATTGAAATTTTTACAAAAAGCGGCCTTAATCACATCAATGTCTGGTGAAGTGCCAGGTATCTCGAACACATCATACAATCCGTCAGTAATATATTCGACCCCTTTCGGAATTTCTGAAACGACCTTTTCCAACAGTTCTTCTGGAGCGATAGATATGAACTTGCTTAAAGAATTCACCTGATCAGATAGATTGATATATTCTTTCTGATAATATGGGTCACCAGTATTCTTTAACAATAAATGTTTCATGGATTAATCACTCTGGAGTATATGATTTAAAAATGTTATCAGTTTACCAATTGATAATTGAATTTAGGATGACGACCATTCTTAGAATTCTTTTTAAGGTAAGAATTAAAATTATTGGCGACAGCCTTCATCAATTCCTCTGCGCGTTCTCTGGATCCGTTAACAACGAAATAAGATTCTCCAATATCGAATTTGGTCTCATTTCGATTCTCAATATCTACTCCGTCAAAAAGTATTTCTGATAAGTCAATACTGCCATCCTTCAAATAAGAACAATAATCCACTAGATTGGCTGTCTTAATCTCTTCTGGCTCTTTCCCCTTGTTAAACAACCAAGTACTTGGAGGGAGAATCCTAAAGACGTGTCTTTCACCATAATTGCCGTCTTGCATAAATAAAGAATATAACATAAAGAATTTAAAAAGTTTACTCAACAAACTTGAATCTAGGGCCAGAATAACCATCACGCTCAACATGCTCCGTGAACATCTTCAAAGGCCTAACCCATGTGGTGTTCGCCTCTTTCCCTTTGATAGGGTCAGAATGAACATAAATAACCATCTCTTCCATCGTCTCACTATGTGTCGCGAACCCTACGACTTCAACAACCATCCCCTTGAAATGCTTGTATCGACCGAGTTTGAGTTTGCCCATTTTATCTCTTCTTAACTCATTAAAATAAAAATATCGGGTACAGGTAGAGTCACTCTGTTCCTGACCTGTACCGCTTCGTTCAAGCGGGTAGAGGGATTTGAACCCCCGCATGGCCGCTCTGCAGGCGGCTGCCTTACCGCTTGGCTATACCCGCGCAAGCAAAAAGAATTATAGTATGTTTAAAAAGTTATTTATGGTATGGACTCGAGTTCTTCAACAACATAGAAAATCTTTTTAGATTTTCGGGCTTGAGAATTACCCTCGGTAATTCCCAAACATTTAAAAACCATTCTCTAATCCTTTAATGCATGGCAAATGATGATGAAAAGAAGAAAATAAGCCAACAGCAGAGACAGAGGCTGAAGCATTTCATAAAAGAATTAGATCCCGTTAGGGGACGCCATACAGAGCTTGTCTCGGTTTATGTCCCTTCAGGATATGATATGAATGCAATAATCAATCATCTGCAACAAGAACAGGGCACTGCAACTAACATAAAATCGAAGACAAACAGGGATGCAGTGATTGCCGCATTAGAGAAGATGATACAACACCTTAAGCTAGTAAAAAGAACACCTGAGAATGGATTGGCAGCATTCTCTGGCAATGTAGCAAAAAGAGAAGGTGTGCAGGACTATAGGGTGTGGTCTATTGAGCCTCCAAATCCTAATAATCTTAGATTATACAGATGTGACAAAGAATTCATCCTTGAACCATTGAAGGAGATGTCAGAAGACAAATCAGTTTATGGATTGATTGTCCTCGATAGGAGAGAGGCGAACATAGCGTTATTGAAGGGTAAAGCAATAATAAACCTGGTCAATGAAGAATCTATGGTCCCTGGAAAATTCAAGGCCGGAGGACAGTCTTCAGTGAGATTTGCACAGAACAGGGAATTGGCAGCGAAGGATTTCTATAAGAAGATAGGTGACATGGCAAAAGATCAGTTCTTGCAGATGACAGAGCTTAAAGGGATACTTGTCGGTGGTCCCGGTCCTACAAAGTAT
>CAZQDS010000023.1:0-12225 GCA_964591655.1 uncultured Methanosarcinales archaeon | reverse complement strand
CTAGGGCTTGTCTTCTCCATTCCAGCATTTATCATAGGCATGGTTTTCATGTTGTTCGAAATAATGATCCCTAACTCCGAATTCATACTTTTCTTGCTTGCGACACCCGTGCAATTCATTGTCGGCTCAGATATTTACAGGAGTTTCTGGGTCGCATTGAAGGCAAAGACTGCGAACATGGATACATTGATAGCGATAGGGACCACTGCAGCATATGTTTATAGTGTTTATGCGATATTCTTCAATCCAGAATTAGGACAATACTTTGAGACATCTGCAATATTGATAACATTCGTTGTTCTAGGGAGATATCTTGAGGCGAGAGCTAAAGGAAAGACTGGAGAAGCGATCAAGAGTCTTATGAATTTAAGTCCTAAAACTGCTATAGTGATAAGGAAGGGCAAGGAATTAAAGATAAGTGTGGATGAATTGGTTTTAGGAGATATAATTATTGTCAAGCCGGGAGAAAAAATCCCTGTTGATGGGATGATAATCGCGGGTGACAGCAGCATTGATGAGTCGATGATAACTGGAGAGAGCATCCCTGTAGAGAAATCAAAAGGCGATAATGTCATAGGCGGAACAATCAATAAGCACGGCTCATTCAAGTTCAAGGCCACTAAGATAGGAGAGAATACGACGCTTGCAAGCATAATAAAACTCATTGGCGATGCACAAGGAAGGAAAGCGCCGATACAAAGGTTTGCAGACACAGTTTCTGCATATTTCGTTCCGATAGTCCTTGTAATCGCTGCATTGACATTCATATCGTGGTTTTTCATATTCGGGAAAGACTTACAATTTGCATTATTGACAAGTGTCGCTGTTTTAGTCATTGCATGCCCTTGCGCTCTTGGTCTAGCTACGCCGACAAGCATAATTGTAGGTACAGGAAGAGGTGCAAAGGAAGGGATACTGATAAAAGGTGCCGATAGTCTAGAGATTGCACATAAGACTAAATATGTGATATTCGACAAGACAGGGACTATAACTAATGGCACTCCAGAAGTTACAGATATAATCCAAATAGCAAAGATATCCAATGAACAATTATTGAAGATTGCTGCAAGCATCGAATCAGGATCAGAACATCCTTTGGCTGATGCGATAGTCCGCAAGTCGAGAGAGGAAAAGATAAAATTATCCTCTGTAAAATCATTCAAGGCGCTCCCCGGAAGAGGTATAACTGCGTCTTCTTCAGGGAAGAAATATTATTTTGGTAATCAAAAGCTCATGAATGAGAATAAGATAAGGATCGATTCAGCAATCAAAGATAGGATATACTCTTTAGAAAGTGATGGGAAGACAGTCATGATTCTTGCTGACAAGAAAGTTCTTGGATTGATAGCTGTTGCTGACACGATAAAACCGGCCGCTAATGAGGCCGTAAAGAGGTTGAATGATCTAGGCATAGATGTTTATATGATCACCGGTGATAATGAGAGGACGGCTAAAGCGATAGCTAAACAGGCAGGGATAAAACCAGATAATGTGTTCGCAGAAGTGCTTCCGGAGAATAAGGCACAATATGTCATGAATCTGCAGAAGAAAGCAGATAAGAATAATGGAAAGGTAATGATGGTCGGAGACGGGATAAATGATGCGCCCGCATTAGCTCAGGCAGATATAGGGATAGCGATGGGTTCAGGAACGGATGTGGCGATGGAGACGGGGAATATAGTCTTGATGAGGAATGACCTTAATGATGTCCCTAAATCAATAAGATTAAGCAGGGCTACAATGAGCAAGATACGACAGAACATGTTCTGGGCATTATTCTATAATGTTCTGGGGATCCCTGTCGCTGCAGGAGTGCTTTATCCGTTTACGGGATGGCTACTCAGCCCAATAATCGCTGGCGGAGCGATGGCGTTATCTAGCGTGTCTGTGGTTTCAAATTCATTGTTGTTGAAAAAGAAAAAACTTTGAGAAATAAATAATTATGATTAGAGGTGAAACAATGGTCAAAAAAACATTGGATGTCAAGGGGATGCATTGCAAGAGCTGCGAGATGCTCATAAAAGATGCAGTATCAGAAATAGATGGCGTTAAGAAAGTGGATGTGTCTTTGGCGAAGAACACCGTAACAATAGATTATGATGAGAAGAAAGTCAAGGATGCAACGATAAAGAAAGCAATCGAGGCAGAAGGTTATCAAGTGAGGAGTTGATGACAATATGAGTGAGAGATTTAACAATGATAAATCATATCAAAAGACATTGAAGTATGGATTAATAACATTTTTAGTGTTGATACTTGTTGAAGCAATAGCCTATTTAGGTTTTCTTAATGACGTCCCGAATTTCTTATCGAAATATTTAGTATGGATAATTTATCTGAACATCAGTGTCGTGTCAATATCGATGTCAATATTGTATATGCTGTCCAATAAGACTAAAGTCCCTTGCATGACTGGCATGATGATAGCGATGACTGTAGGGATGCAGATAGGGATGATGATCGGCGCAGTAGTTGGTGCAACAAACGGATATTTCACTGGTGCAATGGTTGGCATGATACTCGGCTCGATAGGAGGAATAATCGCTGGTTTCACATCTAACAGCACGATGTCATGGGTCCAGGGCTTGATGTCTGGGATAATGGGAGGCACGATGGGTCCGATGATTTCAGTGATGATATTCACAGACAGGATATTAGTATTCATGCCATTCTATATGATCCTGAATCTTATATTATTATGGGGTTTCATGAAGATGTATCATGAAGAGGCGATTGAAGGGAATAAGGAATTGGTAAGGAAAAATATCGACTTATTGACATTCGTGAGTGCATGCATAATAGTCTCTGCGATATTGATATTGATAATGGTGTATGGGCCGAAATCACCGATATTTGCAGCATAATTTTTGATCTATGGAGGAAAAATGAAAAAAAAATATTTTATCATTGGAGGGGCCGGGTTGTTGATTGTTGCATTGATATTATTTTCGGCATTGAACATGAACGGGTCGCTCACTTCACAGAGCACATCGCGGACAAATAATGCATTAGGGACAGGAATAACAGGAAACACCCCGAGCAACGGAGAATATCAGGAAGCGACATTATCCATGAAGAACTGGGAATATGTCGTTACACCATCAACGCTCAAGAAAGACATTCCTGTAAGGATGACTGTAGATTTGAAGACAGTTGTAGGATGTGCACAGGATGTGACGATAAGAGAATTTGGCGTAAGGAAATATGTTAAACAAGGTGACAATATAATAACATTCACACCTACAAAGACAGGGACAATAACCATCGCTTGCTCTATGAACATGTTTTTCGGGAAGTTTGAAGTGATCGATGGATCAAACCCTGATGCGCCTGCAGAAGTGCAATCCACAAGCATCCCCGTACCGACAGGCAAGACGGCAGGCGGCTCATGCGGAATGACATCTGGCGGCGGATGCGGATGCGGTATGAAGAACGTATAGTTTTTTCTTTGCCATATTTTTATTGTTATATTATAGTAAAATTTAATAATATATCAATTAGATTGCTATATGATGGATAATCTGAACAAGAGTTACATCATTGTCGTATTAAGTGTTGCTCTTCCCATGCTTGTAATAGGTGCATTTATAGGATATTCTACCACTGGTAGTTATTGGACTATGCTCCTCGCGGGGAGTGTGTTTTTTATAGTCACAGCAATATTCATATCTCTTCTTTTTTTTATCACAAATCGTTGGTTCAAGAGAGTCTCATCTGTGAATGTAAAAGACAATCCTATGAAAGCATATTTCTTGATCTATCTCGCAAATGGCGGAGTAATAGTTTTATCTTACGTCCTCGGGCATGATACGATGCCTGCATTTTTTCTTGGTCTGGCATATGCTGTAGGATTGACATGTTTCTTCATCGACATGTATATTAAGAAGAAATATGGAAAATCTATAGGAGATCTGATGGATGCGGATGCAAAAATAGATGAAAAACATTTCACCTACCAGTTTTTGGGTTTTATGTTTATAATACTGGCTTTTTTATTCGTCTTATTGGTATATATAGATATAAAGTTATTCAGTGAATTTTTCCTTTGGCTTTTAGATATTATAATAAAATTATTCTAGAATGCTTATTTATAATGTTCTTCTTTTCTATGCTCATACTTCTCTAATGCTTCTTGTTCTTTTATTTTTTGTTGCACTGTCAAGTCCTCATGGTCTTTCGTTTCCCTAAGAAGTCTCTCAAGATGGGTGTCTCCATGGTTTATCACGAACACGAAGAATCCTGCTGATGCTATTATAAGTAAAAGTCCTGTGATTGCAGTTATTGTGCCACCAGGTCCTGAAGCGCCGACCACTCCACCTGTTATGTCTTTTGTATTTGCCAATACAAAGAATGCCCCTAAGACGAACGTTACTGTCGCGATAGAAAGATTGAAATTTTTCTTCTCCATGATTTCACCTTGATGTTATCGTTATGTTTTGTTCAGCTATTTATATTTTGCGCCTATTTCATCAATATCTTGATGACGTCGACCATCCTGTTGCTGTATCCCCATTCATTGTCATACCATGCGACTACTTTGATGAACCTCTTATCTATGACCATCGTCAATTCTGCATCAAATATTGCTGAATGGCCGTTATGTATTATGTCTGCAGAAACTAATGGCTCTTCAGAGTATTGTATTATGCCTTTAAGATGATATCCTGCAACATTCTTGAATAAGGTATTTATATCTTCTATCGTGACGTCTTTCTTCAATTCGCACACGAAGTCCGTTATAGACCCATCAGGCACAGGCACTCTTAATGCCAACCCGTCAAGCTTTCCTTTGAGTTCAGGGATGACTTCTGCGACTGTCTTTGCCGCACCTGTTGTCGTAGGGACTGTAGATACCGCTGCACTTCTTGCTCTCCTCAGATCCTTATGTGGCGCATCGACGAGCCGCTGGTCCGCAGTATATGCATGTGCTGTCGTCATGAACCCATGGACGACCCCGAAATTATCATTCAATACTTTCACTATCGGCGCCAAGCAATTAGTGGTGCAGCTCGCATTGCTCACTATATGATGTTTATCTTTTTGATAGAGATGTTCATTCACTCCTTTTACTATTGTTATATCAACACCTTTTGCGGGTGCGCTTATCAATACTTTCTTTGCCCCTGCCTTGATATGTTTTGATGCCCCTTCCTTGTCCGTGAAGAAACCCGTGCTCTCAACAACTACATCTATGCCTAAATCCTTCCATGGTAATTTTTCAGGGTCCTTCTCTGCGAATACCTTGATGAATTTCCCTGCAACCACAATCCCGTCAGGCTTAGATTCTACATTATACTTTGATATGCCATGCACAGAATCATATTTCAGCAGGTGCGCAAGCGTCTTCGTGTCTGTCAGGTCGTTTATCGCGACCCATTCAATATTAGGGTCATTTATCCCTGCCTGCAGAACTTGCCTTCCTATACGGCCAAAACCATTAATAGCGACCTTAATCATCATACTCACCTCAAAGACTAACAATAAAAATCATCTCTTATCTTTAAATATTTCGTTTGTCCTCTTCCATATCTCTTCATAAGTCATTATCTTGTTCTTTATCAGGATCTCCACAACTGCCTCAAGCTGTGACCTTGTCATGGCTAGTTTGTATGTATTTATAAGAAGCATGTCTTTGAGCTCCTCGTTTGACATCTTCTGTATCCTCTTCTCGAATTCCATCAAGTCATCCGTCTCTTTTTTCTGTTCCGCTCTCTTAGAATTAGCTTTAGGCATGATTATTCTTTAGGAACTAAATTTATAAATTTTCTGATAGGTTCTTCAGGTCATCTTTCAATTCTATGTTTTCACCAAGGATCTTCTCTAGCGCCTCATGTATGGATTTTCGCAGTATGATGTTTTCTTTTTCTAGCCTTTCCGAATCATCTTGCAGTTTAAGTATTGTATCATTATGGCTTCTTATTTTGTCCTGGTTCGCTTTCAGCCAGTACTGCTGCTCAGAAAGGTTAAGTGATGCAGAATTGTGTGTTATCTTAGTCTGCATGTGCTGTTTCTGGTCTTCAAGTTTTCTCAGCTGTGATTGTGTCTCCTTTAGGTATTCAAAGCTTAGTTTAGAAAGTGACTCGACAATGTGCTCTCTTTTCTTGTCTTTGAGATCTATTGAGTCTATATTGTCCTGCAGTTCTTTTATTATGCCGGATATTTCAAGGGAGTCATCCTTCAGTATTGCCTTGTATGGTTCTTCCAGATATTCTCTTATTATCTTTTTTTCCTGATTCCTGTAATAGTATTTCTTCAATGCGGTGTCGATGCTTGAGATATTGTCATCGAACTCTTTGAATATCTTTTTTATTTCGTTTTCCACATTCTCCTTGTCTGTCTTGAAAGCTTCCAGTGCCCTGAAATCAGTCCCTGAAGTTATTGTCTCTATCCGCTCATTCAATTTTTTTATCTTATCATTGTAATCTTTCACTATGGATTCATGCTCTTTTATGTCTTCTTTTAGTTTTATTTCCTTGACGAGGTTTTGTTTTATTTTTTCTATATCGTCCACCACTTCCTGGAGCTTTTGAATATTATGCCTTTCGAAAAGCGTCCTTATCTTTATCATCTTCTCTTCAAGCGTATTCAGGTCCTTATTTATGTCTTTCAGCTCATTCTCAAAGAATCCTCTCAATACAAAAGTGTTCTTTTGAGTCTCTTTAGATAGCTTCTCTATCTCTTCGGAGAATCTTATAGAATAATAGTACAGTTCCAGATATTGTTTCGGCGCATCTATCTGTGTAAGGAAATGCGCTATCTGTTTTATGTAGTTTTCCCTGTTCCCTTCCATCAATTGTATCTCTCTTTGCGGGATATTAGGGTTCATGAGGCTTTTCTTGTGGAATTCTCTCAGCTTGTGTATTATCCTCTGTCTCAATTCTTCAAATTCTACCAATATGTCTGTTATTGACTTGTTGTTCGAAGCGAGTTTTTCCCTCAATATAAGGTTGACATGTTTATCTATCTTGCTCAATTCTACTTGCTTAAGAATTTTTTCAGGCTCTTTTTTCTTGAAGTACTCAAATATAC
Source organism: uncultured Methanosarcinales archaeon (assembly GCA_964591655.1). Classification (GTDB taxonomy): domain Archaea; phylum Nanobdellota; class Nanobdellia; order Woesearchaeales; family UBA9642; genus UBA9642. Next base: position 5,196 of record CAZQDS010000023.1, on the reverse strand, counting down.
GCATGGTTTGTAGAACATTTATCGGTTTAAATGGTTTATGAAATATCTTGCGCCATTAATTATTTAAATATCATGCACTTCTTTTCTTTTATGAATGATTCAAACAAGCGTAAGGCAGCAGAGCATGTAAATGAGCTCTTTTCAGAAGCAGAATCCGTTTTCAAGGACAATCCAGAATTGAGCAGGCGTTATGTATCTGTGGCCAGGAAGACTGCCATGAAACATAAGATATCTTTTGATAGGCAGAAGAAGATGTCTTTCTGCAAGCGATGCAATGCTTACTTGAAGAAGGGCGTCAATTCTACTGTCCGTGTGCATGATGGTCGTATAATCTTGACGTGCAAGGAGTGCGGTTTTGTGAGAAGATTCGCGTATAGATAATATATTCTACCTATTTCTATCTAGTTGTTTTCACTCTATAATAGATACAAAAACGAAACATTTATAAATAATTAACTACTGAATGATAGTTAAATAAATGTGGTCGAAGACCATTAAACAATTAAAGGGGGTTTAATATGGAAGAATATAATGAGAAAGACTTCGAGTATGATGAAGTCAGGGGAGAAGCAGGAAAAAAGCCGAAGATGGCAGTCCTTAACAAGACCAAATTATCTAGATACGAGATGGACGACCTGTTCACGAGCGAGGAATAAGAAATGCGAGAAAAAGGAACATACCATTATTCTATAAGAAATGATGTCGACACAAAGAAATTAGACGCGTTGATAGAAGAAATTAAAGAATCCGCAAAGTATGTGTTCGGTACTAGGGGCGGTTCCGTATCTACAGAGATATTTGTCATGCGGGGTTCAAATGTTTTTACTTTCAGGAGATTCAATGATGAGAATTCAACAATAGACTTCGGCTATACAAAGAATGCATTTTATGATTCGATGTATTTACCATTCATATTGCAACTATGTGACGAAGAAAAATATGCATTCGAGCCGAAACAAGAAAATTCAGGGAAGGTGAGAAAATGATACTACCAATAGATAATTTGGATACATTGAAAGAAAAGAACGCCACAGAAGCAGTATTTTCATTTACTGATTCTGAAGAGTTGCGGAAAGGTCTCATAATGGCAAGCGAAGATTTGACAAACAAGCGTTACGAGATATCGTTATTACCAAAAGACGCGAATACTTATAAATTAGAAGTCATGCCAGGAAATGATGGATTTAGCCATGTGCTGAATGAGAATATTAGAATAAAATCTAATTTCATGAGCATGAGAATATGTGTTGATAACAACAAAATACCTGTAATGACTGATCTTGCAGAAAAATTTATGGACTACGTCAAGAAAAACTACAATTGATGGGCCGCAATAATCCATAAACCTTAAAAACTCTTTATTATTCTATTTTCTTATGCATAAAATATCTTCGGGAGCGGAAGCCATAATCTCATTGAATGAAGATAATAATATAGAGAAATCCAGGATAAAAAAAGACTATCGTATACCTGAGATCGATTTCCAGCTGCGTTCATCAAGGACCAAGAAAGAGGCAAAGATAATCAAGAAGCTCCAGAAGATACTGCCTGTGCCTAAAATATTGAATGTGACAGAATATGATATAGAGATGGAACATATTGATGGGATACAATTGAAAAAATTGCTTGACAACAACCCAGAATTAGCAATACTCATAGGGAAGAACCTCTCATTGATGCATGATTCAAACGTCATACATGGGGATTTGACCACAAGCAACATGATGCTTAAAAATGACACTCTTTATTTTATCGATTTCGGATTGAGCTTCGATTCGACACGTGTTGAAGATAAGGCCGTGGATGTTCATCTGTTCAAGCAAGCATTGGAAAGTAAACATTATAAAGTGTTTGAGAAAGCATATAAAGAATTCCTTGAAGGGTATTCTCCAAATAATAAAAGGGAGATACTTGAAAGATTAAGAGTTGTCGAACAAAGAGGGCGTTATAAGGAGAAGACATGAGAAAAATTCTATTGTTGCTGATTGCGCTATTGTTGATCTCGACTAGTTCTGCGTATGCATACAAAGAGAATGGCCGGATAGGCTTGTTGACAGTCTCTGAGACCGCTAACAGCACATTGCAGAAGGGAGGGGTTGCAGATCTTTATCTGACGATAAAACCGGGTACTGGAAGGATATATATCGATAGTTTTCCTTTGTCAAGACTTGATACGCAGATAACGATGAGGTTCGCTTCGGAATTGGCGTGCGATTTTCTTCAGCTAGATTGCTCAAGCCTGGATTTCTATTACACGATACGTGCGGATTCGAGCATAGTCGGAGGTCCGAGTGCCGGTGCTGCAGCGACGGTATTGACGGTCGCGATGCTTGATGATCAAGAGATAAATGAGAAGACTATAATGACGGGCACGATAAATTCAGGATATCTTATAGGTCCTGTGGCAGGGATCTCTGCGAAAACTTTCGCAGCGGAAAAGTATGGTTATGAGAAAGCGTTGATACCTAAATGGGATGCTCTCAATGAAAGCTTTGAAGATAATCGCTCTTTAAGGGTGATCCAGGTTTCAAGGATGGAAGACGCGTTATATGAATTCACTGGGAAAAATTATTCCAAGGAATATTCTGAAGTGGTTTCTTCCGATGAGTATAGAAATATAATGAAGACGATCACGATAGATCTTTGTTCCAAATATGGCGGTTTTATAGATTCGAACATCATTCTGCCTAATATCTCTGACATCTCTGAAGATAATGAAAGCAAGGATTATTTTGGGCTTGCGCTATCGGAGATAAACGATGAGAATTATTATAGCGCAGCAAGCTATTGTTTCGGCGGCAATGTAAGGATATCGAGGGAGATTTACGACAATCTTTCAAACACTAAACTCAAGCAGGAATACGCAAAGATTCTTGGAGAAATATCCTTGCAAGACGAATCCTTGAGAAAACAGGAAATCTCTACAATAACTGATCTGGAGACTTATATGATAGTCAAGGAGAGGATAGAGGATGCGCGCGACATATTGCGTTCAGAGAATCCTGAAAACATTTCTGGAAGGGACATTGCGTATGCGAGAGAGCGCATTGATACCGCCATTTCTTGGTCCAAATTCTTCAGCATCGAAGGGAAAGAATTCAGCAGGAACCAAGATGTCTTAGAGAATGCCTGTAAGAAAAAACTGTCTGAAACAGAAGAGCGGATAAATTATCTTCAGGTGTACTATCCAGGAAATGTGGACAGGTCGGAGCTGAACAAAGCGTATGGATATTCCGATTCAAAGGATTATGCGCTATGCATATTCACTGCATCTAAAGCCAAGGCGGATGTTGATGTGATATTGGGCGCGCTTTTCTTGAACGATAAGGATGTTGATGAGTTGCTCCAGGAGAAGCTTGATGCCGCGTCTGTTGTCATAAATAGGCAGAAAGGTGCAGGATTGTTCCCTATATTAGGGTATAGTTATTATGAATATTCTGATTCGTTGAGGACAGAAGAGCCTTATTCTGCATTATTATATGCAGAGTATGCTCTTGAACTGAGCAATCTAGACATGTATATAGGCGTGCAGAAGCAGAAAGTTTCTAAGCCATTCAGGGTAGACACACAGCATATTGCATTATTTGTCATAGGGTTTGCATTAGGTGCCTTATTTGTCATGTTCTTCGTATTAGGCTATTCCCGGTTCATTTTGAAGAAGAAAACAGGGATTTCTTCTAAGAAAAAAATCTCTAAGAAGAGATGAATTAACCCCGGAAAACCCTCTTGCGAAGGCTTTCCTGGGAAAAAGAGGTGAGCGTAATAGTTGAGAATGATTCACCGCCTTTTTCTTTTAATATAGATATTCTTGATTTTATTTAAATCTTTCGTTTGTAACCATTATAGAATGAAGAAAATATCGTTATATGTTGGTGACGAAAGCAACAAATATTTATTTCATTAAGACAATCTGTACGTATGGCCAGGCAGTTCATAACGAAGAAGCATGCTAGAGAGAAAAAAAGGAAGGAGCATGCGAAGAAGGAAAACAAGAAGTTGAACGAATTCTATTCTGAGGAGCAATCGAATAGGGAAAAAATACAGTCAGTGGAAGAGCAGATATTCGAGCATATAAAAGAGCACACGAAGAAAGTGCTGAAAAAAAATAAATGATTCAACCGTTCCAATAACTCATTTCTGGCGGTCTCTTATAATCATTGTTCTGTTGCGTGTCCTGTTGTATTGGTTGTTGTGTGGTTGTTTGCGGAGTGTTAATTTGCATATTTTCCTGCTGCTTGTTTGATGATGTTTTTTGAGAATCTAATGTCCCTATATCTTTCTGCAACGCTTTAGGAGTAGGCGCCTTAAGGTCGATCAATTGTATGGTATAATGGAATATCGGAAAGAATATTATTGCTGCAAGGAAGTGTTGCCAAGTCAACTGTGTAGCATTGTAAAGTACAGGGACCATTATTGCGAATGCATATGTGACATCTCTTATCCTTCCGAATCTCTTGACTTTATCTTTTGTTCTTGTGCCATAAATTATTATTATAATGCCGTATGATATCAATAATCCGCATAAAAGGAATCTTATCAATAAAGAGTCGTATATCTCTCCCGCATGCATCAAGTCAAGCGTCTGTCTTATGCAATCCACTCCGGCCCATAATACTACGACTGCATTGCTTATCGCATTACCGAAACTTGTCCCTAGCTTTTCCTGGAAGAATTCTCCGAAGAACCAGGAGAGCCATAACGGCACAAGGATCCACAACATGTCAGGATTCTTGAACGGGAGTATGAATAGTGTCTGTATCCATAATGAGAATAAGTTCCATATATAGTTGAACACCTCTCCAAACACCATCATACACCTCTTTGACTTATTGTTGGTGTAAGGGTTTTAATATTTATTGTTGCTGAGGGTTCTGTCTCGCAAATGTTGCAGCAACTATCAACGGGAACACTATGCTTGCTTCCGATTTTATTTTCACATTCTTCGCATTCACTCTTATCTTCGCCCAGCTCATTGCTTCTTGAGGATTGCCTCCAGAGTCTGATGCATCGTGCTCATCGGCAGTCGTTATATATACTGCATAATCGAGCCCATCACGATAGATGTTTGCGTCAAGAACGTAATGTTTCGCAATGCCTCCTCCGAGTATTATCGCGCCCGTCTTCTCTGCTGAAAGCACAAGGTTAACTATCTTCTTATGGTCTGCGATGACATCTAGATAAAGATCTTTTTTGCTT
>CAZQDS010000022.1:0-12922 GCA_964591655.1 uncultured Methanosarcinales archaeon | reverse complement strand
CGGATTCATCTCTCCAAGTCCTTTGTATCTCTGTATATTGACATCTTCTCCTATCTTTGCGACCAAATCATCTTTTTCCTTGTCGCTTAAGCAATAATGTTTCTGATTGCCTTTTTTTATGAGATACAATGGGGGTTGAGCTAGATATATATGCCCTTGTTCAATCAATGGCTTCATATACCTATAGAACAATGTTAATAATAGGGTCCGTATGTGGCTGCCATCGACATCTGAGTCTGCCATGATTATTATCTTATGATATCTTAGCTTCTGTATGTTGAATTCTTCCCCTATGCTTGAGCCAAGTGCAGTGATTATATTGGTCACTTCCTGGCTTGACAGTATCTTGCCCAATCTTGCTTTCTCCACATTCAATATCTTCCCTTTAAGCGGAAGTATAGCTTGGAATTCCCTTTTTCTGCCTTGTTTTGCGCTTCCGCCTGCAGAATCTCCTTCCACTATGAATAATTCTGATTTTGCCGGATCGGTTTCTGAGCAGTCTGCAAGCTTTCCTGGAAGTGTGGAGAATTCTAGGGCGGATTTCCTTCTTGTCAGTTCCCTCGCTTTCCTTGCCGCTTCTCTTGCCCTTGCAGCCAGTAAAGATTTCTCTATGACCATAACGGCCGTTTTCGGATTCTCTTCAAGGAATGCATTCAATGAAGTGCTGACGACACTATCGACTATCCCTTTGACTTCGCTGTTCCCTAGTTTTGTCTTTGTCTGGCCCTCAAATTGTGGCTCAGGGACCTTGACTGAGATTATCGCCGACAATCCCTCCCTCACATCGTCACTGCTTAGCTTGACCTTTTCTTTGAAGCTGTTGCTTTTCTCTATATAGTTGTTAAGAGTCCTTGTCAATGCTGTCTTGAATCCTACAAGGTGTGTCCCGCCTTCAACGGTGTTGATGTTGTTTACGAATGAATACACGTTTTCATTGTATGAATCGGAATATTGCAATGCTATCTCCACATCTATCTTGTCTTTCTGTTTAGTTATATATATCGGTGCATGGATGATTTTCTTGTTCTTGTTAAGGAATTCTACGAAGCTTATTATCCCGCCTTCATAATAATATTCGCGCTCCCTTATTTTTATGTTTCCTTCTGTATCTTTCTCATTCTCTTCTATCCTTTCATCACGCAACATTATGCGTAATCCCTTGTTGAGGAATGCAAGCTCTCTTAATCTATTCTCTAATATGCTGAAATCGAACACTTTTTCTGTGAATATGGAGTCATCAGGCAAAAATATTATCTTAGTTCCCGTGTCCTTGATGTCACATTCCCCTATCAGCTCAAGTTTGGTTATAGGGGCGCCGCATTGATATTTTTGAGAATATATCTTCCCCTCTCTTTTCACTTGTATCGATAATTCTTTCGATAATGCTGAGACTACGCTCAATCCTACTCCATGGAGCCCTCCTGATACCTTGTATGTGTTCTTGTCGAATTTCCCTCCTGCATGAAGTTTGGTCATGACCACTTCAAGTGCAGACATATTATATTTAGGATGCATATCTACAGGTATTCCCCTGCCGTTATCTTCGACTAATATTGAATTGTCCTTAAGTATTGTTACGCTTATCTTTGTGCAGAATCCTGCCAATGCTTCATCTATGCTATTATCTACTATCTCATACACCATGTGGTGCAGTCCCCTTGATGAGGTGCTGCCTATATACATAGATGGTCTCTTCCTTACTGCATCGAGGCCTCCAAGCACGACTATATGCGATGCGTCGTATTCCTTTGATCCAGTGTCTTTTTCTTGTTTGTTTTCGCTCACATTCCCACTCATTTTCTCGTCGATAATCAGATGTTCAGATGAACAAATCTATGTTTATAAATTTTGTTGTTGTTTTTATCCTCTAATTCCTGCAAAAAAACGTCTGACCTCCAAAGGATTTTGCTTTCTATGTTTTTTATGTCCGTCGTTTATGTTTTTTTTATTTTTTTCTCTACGCCATTTTTTCTTAAATCCTTTAATCAATTTCTATTTTCTTCTTCCATTTTTTTCAGGATGTTTATTTTTTTATGGGCCATTTTTTTCAATCAATTTTGTCGACGAGAAAAAAATATTTCTTTGATTTTAAAAAAATATTTCGTCTGATACCACAATGACAAACTATTTAAATAAGTTCTTTTATAAAGTATTTTGTTAAATTTTTTTTAGTAAAAAACATTTGCTAAAAATAATAATCACAGAAAAAAACTATAAAAATAAAAAAAGTGCGCTATATGTTTTTCGAAAAAACGAAAATTATCGTAGAATTTCTAACTCTTGCCTATAATGACCAATCTATAGGGCCGATGATATACAATAATATACTGTATGCTGGTGGAAATTGATGAAAGTAGCAATATTATCTAACTTGTTCAAGGAAAACACGGAATATAAGGAAGTTGAAGAAGATTTGATGGAAGTGGGAAATGCTGTCAAGAGGGTCCTTGAGGCAGCAGGTCATGAAGCAGTATTCTTTGATGTCAATGAACGGACTTTTGAGGAATTGAGGAAGTCGGATATTGACATGGCATTCAATGTGTGTGAGCGATTCAACGGCTCTAGCCTTTTTGAGCCACATATTGCGTCAATGCTTGAATTGCTGAACATTCCATACACTGGTTCTGGGCCATTGACGTTGGCGACGTGCATAAATAAGGTCAGAGTTAAAGAGATATTGATGCATCATGGTATATTGACCCCTAATTATCAAGTGTTCTATTCTAGAAATAAAAAGATTGATCCAGAATTGAAATTCCCATTAATAGTCAAGCCTGTATGCATGGATAACAGCATAGGTATAGGTGCAGATGCAGTCGTGAATAATGAAGAGGAACTCAGGAGCAAGGTAAGCTATATACTGAGGACTTATGATCAGCCGGCTTTAGCTGAAGAATTCATCGAGGGGAAAGAGATCACTGTAGGGATTTTAGGAAATGGAAGAAATGCCACAATATTGCCTCTATCTGAAGTCGTTTTCAGGAATTGGCCAGAGAATGAATCCAAAGTCTACAGTTATGAAGCAAAGTGGTTGAAAGATTCTGATGAATGGAAGGGTGTTGCGATAGAATGTCCTCCATCATTGCCTAAATATCAAGAATATAGGATAAAGAGGACTGCTTTACAAGTATATAATGTGTTGGGATGCAGGGATTATGGAAGGATAGATTTCAGGTTAAGCAGCGATGGCGTCCCTTACGTTCTCGAGATGAACCCTAATCCAGGTATCAGTCCATATCTTGGAGAGGAAGAGCAACCGGATTTCATGCCATTTGCAAGCCAAAAGGCCGGATTAAGCTATGATGAATTGATCATGAAAATATTCAATGAAGCACTTGAAAGGAACAATATGACCATAAGGATATTGCCTTCGCCGAAGCCTGTTGAGACGATGGTTAAGACAGACATAATTGTTTCTACGCCCACTCCTTCAAACACAATAAGTTTAGAGACTCCAATGGATGATTCTAAGAAAAAATAACAACAAATAAAAACACTTAGTATTTTTCTATACTATCGATGGGTGTGTAGTGCCAAAATGGAAATAATTTCTGATATAACAGGGAGCAAGAAGCTTATTGAGGGTTCCATCAATAAATATGGGAACTGCGCAGAGCATTATTATTATTGCTATCTTTATAATATAGAATCCACAGAGAGACCATATATGTTCAGATGGGAAGGCGATAAGGCAATACTTGCAAAACATAATACACATGATGATGAATGGTATGTATTTGTTGGGATACTCGCTCCAGACGATGACGCTGTTGTTCTATTGAAGGAATGTCTCGATTACATGTTCTCTAAGGGCGCAAAGAAAGTGTGGTGCGAGTTCAAGACGGCATTCAGGAAAAAGGTCATGAATCAGCTTGCTGGCTCATCTTATAAGGTGAACAAGATAAACTATACATTGACATGGCCATTGTTTGACATGAAACAGTGGGATGGCGACAAGATGGACGGGAAGGAATGGAAGGATATGCGTTATTATTGGAACAAGTTCTTCAGGGAACATAAAGTGGAATTCAGGGAATATATGCCTTCAGACAAGGATGCATTGAAGACGATTGTCAAGAGATGGAAAGAGGAAAGGAATGCTAATGATATAGTCTATGATCATTATTATCTGGAGACCATAAATAATGATTTCATCGGCTATGATACCCGTGTTATGATCGTTGATGGAAAAATATGTGGGATAACTGCCGGTTATAAGGTCCCTATGTGGAACTATTATTATTCAAGCATAGGGATTCTTATCAAGGAGTTCGACAGGATTGGAGAGATAGCGAACATGGACGATTTGATAACTCTCAAAAGCAAAGGATATGAATTCGTTGATTTCGGCGGTGGAGACCCGAACCATACAGAGTTCAAGAGCAAGTTCAAGCCGACAAGCTATTATAAGACACACGTGTTCTCAATAGTGAAGAAGGGGCCATCTGCTTGATGAGAACTGATAAAATGGTCGACATAACACTCTTAACGGACCTTAAGAATGATAAAGTCGTGCAGATAATAAACGATTCAATAAAAAAGAATGGATTTGCTCCAGAGCATAATTATTTTGAGCTGATATCGCATGAAGCAAAAGATTCTAAACCCGTATTCGTATATTTTGGCGATAATAAAGGATTGTTCGGTGTCGATTATGATGATGTATGGCAGATAATATCTGAAATACTCGCTCCAGAGAATGAGCGTGCAGAATTATTCATGTTGTTTGCCAAACATCTGTTCAGGAATAAGGGCGTAAAGAAGATAATGATGGAATTCCCGTTCTCTTTGAGGAAGGAGATAATGAAGAAAGTCAAGGAAGAGAACAGCAAAAAAGGTGATGATGGAAAGATAATTGTCGTAGGCAACGTGGTCGAGCATTATTATACGCCGATAATAAGTCTAGAAAAATGGGATCCCGGTCTTAATGGGTCGGACTTCAGCAAATTAAGGAAGGCAAAGAATCGGTTCTTCAGGAATTATAAGATAGAGCTGTTGAAAGATGATGCGATAATGAGCGTCCCCGCGTCAGAAATAAAAGAGATGGTTCTGGCATGGGCAAAGAATAGGAAAGCGAAAGACAGAGCAATATATGATTCATATATCTCATTCATAAATGATGGATGCAAGGGTGCAGCATTGTCATTGCTGTTGAAGATCGATGGGAAGGTCAAGGGATTGGCATCAGCATCACTTGTCCCGAACACTAAGAAAACGGTCTATTATGGGATAAACCTTCATGATTACTCCATCCCTGAAATTGGAGATTTCTTGACAGTGATTTTTTTGGATGAATTGAAGAAGTCAGGCTTTGAATTCCTAAATTTCGGCTCATCAGACAAGAAACTCCTGAAATACAAGGAGAAATTCAATCCTGTATCCAAACATGATTCAGCATTCTTTTACGTTAGATATGAGGATGCGAAAAAGAAGAGTGTTGATTAATATTCATCAGGATTATATTTCTTTGCAACCATCCCAATAACAGGTAGCTGCTCATGATTGAAGTAATCCTCCCAGAATTGCATGTCTGCATTGTGGTATAATGTTATCGGTTCCCATGCAAATTGTGAAAATCCTGCATCCTTAAAAGCTTTTACATGCATTTCATGGTTGATGTAATAATTAATTATCGGCTCAGTTATTGCAGGGCTATAATCATATATTATTTTATCGCCCTCTTTAAGTCCGGTGAGTGTCTTTGTAAACCCATATTTCCTAAAATCTCCTCCTTTCTTATCAAAAGGGTTATTATTGTATACTATAGCAATTCCTCCTGGTTTAAGGAATGAAGCCGTATTCTCTAACTGTTTCAATATTTGATTGAAGCTTTTTGCATTATTGAGAAGATATGAGAGTATGGCTATATCAAAATTCTCTTTCCCAGTTATATCTTCAATAAAAACTTGCTCATATTGTATATTTTTTTCATAGCCGAGATTGAGACTATTAGCGATTTTTATCATATCGGGTTTTGCATCTATACCCAGAACATATTTTGCTCCTTTATTTATGCTTTCCCTGCTCAATGCTCCATCACCACATCCTATATCGACAACTTTTTTGTTCTTAAATTTCGCATGCCTGAATATGTTATGCGGTTTGAGATGGGACTCTGCGAGAATTGTAGCAACAAGATCAGTATGCTCCTGCGCGTCGTACTTAACTTCGCTTAAATCTAATCCCCCGGACATGACAGACGGGATTCCTTGAAGAATTATAAATCTTTCTGAATATCAATGAAGCCTCTGGAGGGAGTTGCACCCTCGACCTGCTGCTTTTTCTGTTTTTGAACTTACGAAGCAGCCGCAATAGCTACTATGCTACAGAGGCGAACGAATTATTTTAAGAATTAATCTCAGAATTTAAATCTTTAGTTTTTCCTTTATCTCTTTGTCTGTGAGCTTGTTCTGGCATTCATTGCATACAGGATACCTTTTTTTGCCTTTTGTGTAATATGTCCCTATGATCTTGTTCATGAATGTCGTCTCTATCCTTTTATTGCATGTTTCGCATTTCATCTTCTTGTGTTATGTTTTTGATTCATTGAATTAGTCATCTCTCCATCTTCTAATTCTGCTAATACCTTGTTCAATTGCTCGAAGACCCTTTTCAAGTCGTTCAGATCCGCTTCCAGCTCCCATGTTGTCTTGTTCTCTTTCTTCTCGTTCTGTATGGCGATATTCATCTTGTTCGCGAGGTCTTCTATATACTCCATGGTGTCTTTTATCATTTCTTTGTCTTTATACATCTTTAACTTTATGGCCTTCTTTATCTCCTCTATCGATTTCCTGTCATGAGGCGCCAATTCATATGGCGTGTATGCCCTGTCACGTAATTCTGACTCGGATATCGACCTCATATAGTCCTCTGAGAGGTCTCTTGTATTTATGTCTCGGTCTTTATAGCTCATTTTTTAGAATCTCACGTTGATAATCATGTTAATGCGCTCGAATTTTAAAAGCTTATGGTTGTTGTTTTTTCTCCAGATATTTTTTCAATATATGCCTGTCTTCTTCTGCAACTATATATCCTAAGCAATTTTCCGATTCGCATCTGCATTCATGGTCTGGGTATCCTTCATCTACATCGAATTCATAGCTGAATGTCAGTTCCTCTCCTTTTTTTATGTCTTTTTTTGCGTATATCCATATTTTTTCATCTTCGATCTCTATCATGCAGTTAGGGTCGCATGAGTGATTTATGTATTTGGCATCATTGTCTGGGGTGTCTCCATCGAGATGATGTTCATTGTCTATTTCGAATAGGTATGTTGCTGCTTTTTTTTTGTCTTTTTTGCTCAATTCTAGGCTTTTTGCATATCTCTTGTCTGACTCCTCTCTTGTTATCTTTTCTCCCTTATATTCTATTATCTTTGTGCCTTTCGGTATGTCTATTGTCGCATATACGCCTTTATTGTGTATTTTTGATTCCTTTACTTCGCATTTGTCATTGCTCATTCTTATCCCTTCATGAAGAATATGAACACTAGGAATGCTGCAATAATTGCTGTCACTATATATGCTGTCTTGTTCCAAGCCCATATTTTTGCCCCGTCAAAGTTCCATAATGGTATCATATTGAATAATGCGAGCCACGCATTTATTATGTATCCTGAAAGTATTATCTCCTTCCATATCCCTGCTGTCTCCATAAAAAGCAATGGAAGCATCAATATCGCCAATATTATATTAGTCGCCGGTCCTGCAAGGCTTATTATGCCGTTCTGTCTTTTTGTGATATGTCCGAATATCATCACTGCACCTGGTGCTATGAACACGAATCCGAGGAAACTCATCAGTACTGCTAAGACAAGCATTGTTGTGTCTGCCCTGAATTCTGCCCAACAATTATATCTTTGTGCGACAATCTTGTGTGCGAGCTCATGGAACAGGAATGCGATGCCTACTGTCACTGCTGATATGATTATCATCATAAGAAACGCTTTGCTGAAGAATCCTGAAATTGTAAGTCCTGTTTCGGCAGTTCTTACTATTGCGAAAGCTATGCTTATGAGAAGCCATGCTATAAATAAGTCTTTGAGTTCTTTTTCTGAGGTGTGTAATTGGAATTTTCCTGCATAAAAACTGTATTTTTTCATCGGTTTCTGGATTAGTATACTATTTTTAAATTTGTTGGAAACAGGACATACGATAAAAAAGACAATCACTACTATCTAATAAATAATAAACAAAAGATTTATAAACATTTTAGCTTTTATGCTATTAATCATAGGGGGTAAAATGAAAAAAAATAATCTCTACATATTATTGATAATACAAGCATTGCTTTCTGTGTTATTGTTGTTTGTTGAATCGACAATGATGTACACCGCGCTCGGATTGTTCTTATTGATAGATTTTGTGGTGCTCTTATCATTGATGGTGCGAAAATGGACTGCAAAAGAACTATATATATTCATAACGTTATTTGTTTCAATAGTATACTTGCTGTTCTTGTTTTATATCAAAGGAGAGTTGCTAATGGTCATAGCCATAGGGCAGATGCTTCTATTCTTGATATCCGCAATATTGTCATATGATAGGATAAAACCAAAACCATTGCCTCAGCCGATCAGACCAATAGATTATGGGAAACCGGTTCATGATAAAATAGAGACGTATGACTTGGATGAGATGGAGCATGAGCTTGATGAGGTTGATAAGGCCCAGAGAGCCAAACGGAAAGAGGAAGAAAAATTCAGGGCTAAGGCATTGGCTTATGAGCTTGAAAGAGAAGCAGCAGAATTGAAGAGAGCTGAACGTTTTGTAAAGAAGAAAGAGGCAGAAGCGACTGAGACAGAACTTGTCAAGGAAGCGCTTGCGATGGAAAAAGCAGCAAAACAGGCAAATGTTGTTGAGACGGCATTGAAAGAAATTGAATTGAATAGACAGGCAAAAGAGCTTCAGAGTGCGGAAAAGAAGGTCCGCGAGGTAGAACTATTGAACAAACAGCAGGAATTGAACAGGCAAGCGATTGAATTGGCAAAAGTTCAAGCAGAGATAAACAAGACTGTCGCAAAGAAGAAAACTGTCAAGGCAAAACCAACACCGGCAAAAACAGCAAAGAAAGAGAATCCTGTATTCGCAACATACAACGGGAACAGCTTCCATGAGACAGGCTGTATGGTCATAAAGAAGATCCCAAAGAAGAACTTGATATTGTTCAACAATCAAAAAGAAGCATTGAAGAAAGGCTACAAGCCATGTAATGTGTGCAAGCCGTGAGGAAGTAAAATGAGATTAGGATTTGACAACACGAATATTGGTGATAAATTAGAAATACTAGGTAAAGAGCACAAATTGGGAGATTATGTGGAGATAACCTTCAATGATTATCTTGGTCTTTTTGAGGATATTGTTAAAACCAAAGGCTATTTGATGGGTCGTGAGCCTGCAAAAAAAGTAGAATTAAGGCCAAATTTTCCAGACAGGCCAATGATTATTTTAGGCTATCATGATCCTTCAGTTCCGAGAACTTCAGGTGGAAAGGGCGGTCCAAAAAGGATAAGAGGGATATATGAACAGAATATTACTTCAATAGATTTTTTAGAAAAAATTGCTTCAAATTCGACTGGTCCGGGTTCGCATTTCAGCTAATATTCATTCAATTTCTTTTGTGTTTTCAATTGTTTCACAAGCACGCTCTGTGAGAGGATCTTGTTCAGGTCATATCCAAACATCTCTTTGGCAAATTCTATTGCATACTTCATCATGCTTTCCTTATCATCGAACTCTATCGGCTCTGAATTCATAGATTTCTTGGATGCTTCACGAACGACCCATACTCCTAATGGTGCCCAGTATTCATCTGTTATGAATCGCAGTGCAAGCACAGTTCCTTGCCTCTTCATTTCCTTTAGTTTATTCAATATTGAGAATCTTGCAGCGTAATATCCTCCAACTGTATTGATTGCATAACTCTTTCTTCCATAATAATCTTCATGGTCTGTTGAGAATTCACCTGTTTTCAAGTATGTCTCGAACAATTCATAGCTCCATGGCTCAGGATATACTAATATTATATAGTAATTCCCTAAGTATCCTCCAAAGTATAGCTTATAATCTGAGAACTTGTACTCCTTGATTTCTTTTATGATATCTTTTCCAAGCGTGTCATCTACTGCTGTGATTGACCATCTTGTCGGCACAAGTTTTTTGTTCGTATTCCTTCCAAGGTTGCCTACACTGAAAACTTTTGTTAGGTAATGCTCATCGAACCCTTTATCATACAATATATTAAGGGATTGTGTTGCTGTGAGCTCATCATTGACTATCTTATCTACTTTTTCTGGGATTTTGGGGTTTTCTGTCATTCGCGCCCTTTCAAGCTTGATTGTCGGACCGAATGGTGTTGCTTCAGCATTAAAGCTGATCTTAAAGGTTGGCGGCTTCTCAAGCACGACTTCTGTATCTACAGGCTTTGAAGAAAGTGATAGTTCCTGATACAGCTCTTTCAGTCTTGTGCCTTTTATGTCTGTCTTGAAGTTCGCATTGATCATCTGCGTCCTTAAGTTGATGATTGTGTTTATATCATAATCTTTGTCTGCCCATAATTGAGGGTTATCGTATTGCTCATCCTTTTTTGCTTCAGGCAAACTCACTAAACCAACGTTTATGTTTGGATAACCGAATCGGCCTACAAATATATTGTAGTTCTCTCCGAAGAATTCCTTCTTGAAATTTTGGCTTATGCTTTTCTCAAGCTTTATTCGTTCCCTTAATATGCAGAAGCATTTGGTCAGGCCTCTTGAATGGCATTTTGGGCATACGATGTTCATGGTTATGAAATTGTATGAACATTTATATTTTTAATGTATGTTTGTCCAATGAATATGTGTTTTCATTTTTGAAAACATTTTTCATAAACCGAAAGATTTAAATAAAGGCTTATCTATGACAAATTATGGGTTCTGAGAAATTATTGGAAAGCATCTTTGACAAGAAGATTCTTAGCATTTTGAGACTCCTTCTTAATAGGAAAGACCAAAAATTCACCCTAAAAGAGATATCTAAATACTCAAAAGTGCCATTAGCATCAACATTCAGGATCATCAATAAACTGGTCGAATTGGAAATATTAAGGGTTGAAAAGATAAAGCACCTGAAAGTTTATGATCTGGCTGAGAACGATAAGACAAGATATCTTGAATCAGTAATAAAAGAGAATAAGACAATCATGGAAGAATTCATAAATCAGATTAATGCGGTCCCAGGAATCAGATATGTAATCATGCACGGGAAACCAGAGAAAGATAAGGCAAACGTCCTTATTATAGGAGAAAATGTGGAGTCTTCATTGATAAGACAAGCGGTCGTAAGCATTAAAGAGAAGCATAATTTTACAATAACACATCTGGTTTTGGATGAAGATCAGTACAATCAGATGGCTGCCATGAATCTTTATTCTGGAAAGAAAGAGATACTTCTGCAGAAATAGTTTAAACGCAACGATGTATGTTGTTTCAAATATATATTTCAGGAAATAGTTATTTATAAATAGTATTTTTGAATTACTATTTTACAGGACAGATATATTTATATATTAGTTTAATACATAAAAGAATCAATTAAAGTTTTTTGGCGAAGACTTTAATGCACTAGTATACGAAAAATATAACCCTAATCGTACTTTTTTGGCGAAAAGTCCGATCAAAAATTTTATGTTTGGCGACATAAAAAATGCTTCTGAAGGGTAGTTAGTGAAACATATATTTAAACTTTATGATAGTTAGACCTATATTTTGCAACATAGCGTTTGCAGAATAATAATTCAAAAACAAGGCAAAACCTTGGGGGATAAACAAAAATGGACTTCGTGAAAAACAATGGATTCGAGGGAGTGGAAGTAGGACAAGCCAATATAAAAGTTATTGGCGTCGGTGGAGCAGGAAACAACATGGTCAACTGGCTCTACAAGAAAGGCATCAAGGGTGCAGAGATAATCGCCTGCAACACAGACCAACAGCATCTGAACTTGATGGAAGCAGATAGAAAGTTCTTGCTAGGAAAAGATGTGACGAGAGGATTGGGATGTGGAGGATTCCCAGAAAGGGGAACAGAGGCAGCGCAAGAAAGCATACAAGAGATAAAAGATGCACTTAAAGGATCAGACATGGTATTCATATGTGCAGGAATGGGCGGCGGTACAGGAACAGGCGGCGCACCAGTAGTGGCACAGACATCAAAAGATATGGGTGCAATAGTCATTGGAACAGTGACAATGCCATTCAAGATAGAGAGAGCAAGAATGGACAAGGCAGAATTCGGATTGCAGCAGCTAAGGCAAGTATCAGACACAGTAATAGTTATTGACAACAATAGGCTAGTGCAGATTGCAGGAAACCTACCAGTACAGCAGGCATTCGCAGTAGCAAACGAGCTTGTAGCAACAATGATCAAGGGAATCGTAGAGACAATCGCAGTACCATCATTGGTAAACTTAGACTATGCAGATGTAAAGGCAATAATGACAGATGGTGGAGTCGCAGCAATAGGAGTAGGCGCATCAGACACAAACAATAGGGTAGAAGAGGCAGTTAAAGGCGCATTGAGCAACCCATTGCTTGACATAAGCTATGATGGCGCGACAGGAGCGATATTGCACGTATCAGGCGGACCAGACATGACATTGGACGAGATTTCAAAGGTAGGAGAGCTTGTGACAGAGGCAATGGATGAGGATGCAAACGTCATCTGGGGAGCAAGAGTTTCCGAGAGTATGAAGGGCAAATTGACAGTGATGACAATCATTACTGGCGTAAAGAGCCCATGGATACTTGGAAAGACATCTCCAAAACAAGCAAAAGCAAACAGGCAGAGAATGTCAGATGAGCTTGGAATAGAGATTGTACGATAAGTACAACTATTTTTTTTATATTTTTCATACAAAAATGACAATGAATTCACTATCCGTTATGGAT
>CAZQDS010000021.1:0-13024 GCA_964591655.1 uncultured Methanosarcinales archaeon | reverse complement strand
TAATTGAGAAAAATAATCACAAATATAAATATTAATAGTGCAAATAAAAAACAGAGACTCAAGATATTGATAAATATTAAAACAAAAAAAACTTTAGGAAAAGACAGGGAAAAAGAAAAATATTCAGAAATAAGATATATGCCTCCAGGATATGTCAGTCCTGCATCTGTAGATATTATGGGAGATTTTGTGTATATATTTCTTTGGGAAGAAAAACCGTATGTGTTCATGATAAAAAATCCGCGACTAGCAGATAGTTTTAGACAATACTTTAATTTTCTGTGGAGAATGAGCAAAAAATAATCTATTTCACTTCTTCCCACTTCATCCTTCCATGGAGCAGTTCTCTTAGGATGTGTCTTAGATGTTCTTTATGTATCCTTTTCTGCTCTTCACTGTCTCGATCACGTATCGTCACAGTAGAATCCTTTAATGTGTCATAATCAACAGTTATGCAGTATGGCGTCCCTGATTCATCTTCTCGAAGATATCTCTTGCCTATTGATCCAGAGATGTCGTATCTTGATGTGAATTCCTTCTCTACGTCTGTGAATATTGCTTGTGCCTCTTCAGCAAGGCCGTCTTTCTTCACTAATGGGAAGATTGCGACCTTTACTGGCGCCATGTGTGCAGGGATCTTGAATTTTGTCTTCCCTTCTTTCTCTTCAATGCGCTCATAGAACAAGTCAAGCAATGCAAATGTCGGCCTGTCTGAACCGAATGCTATCTCTATTATGTTAGGGATCTCTTTTTTCTCTTGAGCATTTGATTGCTCATTGAATGCTACAAGCTCTTTCCCTGATTTATTTGCATGCTGTTTCAGGTCATAGTCTGTCCTGTCATGCACTCCGCAGACTTCAAACCATCCGAAACTCTTCAGTTTCAATTCTATGTCCCATGCATCGTCTGCATAGAATGCTTTCTCATCAGGATAATGCTGTCTTAATCTGATCCTGTCATCAGGTATTCCTATCTTCCTGAAAAGATTATATGCTATGTATACTGCCCATGCATACGCCTTATTCTTGAAATATCCTTGCTCAAGAGCTTCATGTACCCTGATCTTTTTCGGGGCATCATTCTTCTCCTGCAACTGCCACGGCCATAATGGGATCGTTTCATGCTCTACTTCCTTGAATTTCTCGAAATCATTTTTTTGGTCTTTGAACAGGAATATCTGTGCTTCTGCCTGCGTGAATTCCCTGCTTCTCAAAACGTGCTGTCTTGGAGAAATCTCGTTCCTGTACGCTTTCCCTATCTGGAATACTGCATACGGCAGTTTCTTCCTGAAGAATTCCGTGTATCTTATGAATGGGAGGTATGTTGTTGTCGCAGTCTCTGGTCTGTTGTATGCTTCAGTATTCAGACCGATTGTTGTCTTCATCATCAATGTATGTTTTTTTATTTCACGAGCGAAATCTCCTTTGCAGCTCGGACATCTTATCTTATGCTTATCCATGAATCCCAACAATTCTTCATCTGTCTTATGGTCAAAATTCTCGTCAGGGAATAGTTCTGAGAAAAGGTTGTCTGCCCTGAAGTTTGATTTGCATTTGCTGCACGTTATTACTGGATCTGTGAATCCTCCTAGATGCCCTGATGCCTCCCATACCTCTTTCTGCATTACTGTCGGGCATTCGACTTCCCAGAATCCGTTCTTTGTGTAAAGTTTCCGTATCTCATTCTCTACATTGTTCTTCAAGAGCTTCCCGAGGGGCGCATACGTGTAGAATCCTGCAAGCCCGCCATATATCTCTGGCTCAGGACCCCATATGAATCCCTTCTGCTGCATGAAACTAATCAATTCATCATAATACTGCTTCGAGGATTTTTTATCTTCTTCTGTCATTTTGTTTGAATCCGCATTTCATTTAAAAATTTTATTCGACTAATTGCGCTATCTCTTCATACTTGTATTCTTCTAATACGCCGTAAATCTCATAGTCTTTGATCAGACCGGCAAAGTTTTTTCTCAAGTTTTTCATTATCTCATTGAATTGGCCAGGATTCTCTGCCATTATGTCTATTATGAAATCCCATTTTCCGATAAGGCTAGCAACATATGTTATGTGTTTTTGCATTTTCATGTATCTTATGAATTTCCTTTCTTGCTCTTCAGTCGGATTATGCAATGAAATGAAAACATAATTTATTATCGGATATCCCATAACGGGGGGATTAAGTATTGGCTTGAAATTAAGGATTACTTTATCTTGAATTAGTTTTTTTATCCTATTTCGAACTGCGTCTCTTGATAACCCGACTTTTTTTGAAATGTCTGCTAAGCTTTGGCGTGCATCCTTGTTCAATGCGGACATTATTGCCCGGTCGTATTTATCGAATCTATGCGGTTTTGCATATACCAATAATTCCTTGTTTGATTCAGTTTCACGGAAATTCTGTTTGTCCATGGTAATCTTAAAATGCGTATATTATATATAAAATTATCGTATTTCGCTTGTTTATATTTAGATAATAATATATATCAATCGAATTATACTTTATTATCAATCAGTGATGAAGGGGGTTAAAATGGGAATGATAAAAATTGGTGAAATAAAATCGAAAAAAGTTAAAAAAATTAATTTAGAGCAAACCGTGATAACGTTAGAGATAGAACCCGTGCGAATTGAGAAAAATGATTTTGGCCGATATATATGTTTTAATAATATCATTAGACCGCTAAGAAAACGTGACATGACAAATGATGAAATAAAAAAAGAATACGCGAAAAAAGCGGAATTTTTTTTAGAATCAATGTATAATGCTTATCCATATAGATATATAGGCGTAACACCAAGAATAACTAAAAAATCTGATGGAGAGTATGTCTCAGGTATAGCCAGAATAATATACTTAGGATAAATATTTATTTATTCACTGCATACATTATGTGCTGGACTTCATTGCCCCAGCTGAATTCTCCTTTCTTCTTCTCTATCTTATGGATTTTTATCTCTCCGAGGGATACTCCTTTCTTCAGATGATAATATATCAGCCTCATCGAGACTTTAGGATAATGGGTTATGTATTCTTGGTATAGTTGATATCCGTGCATAGGCCCTTCTTTCGACAATAAGTGGATTATATGTGTCCTCACATTTGATCCTATCGGCCTGCCTTGTTTCTTTTCCATATTGAAATAAAATAAGGATAAATTTAAAAATTTGCTGATATATTCATCATTGAATATAAAATGCATCTGATAATATTATCCAAAGAGAATATTGAATTATCCGAATTAGAAGCGACACGATTGCTTGAATTGAAAGCATTCACAAGAGATAAGAACATGTTATATTCGAGCATCGAAAGGAAAAACATAAAAAAAATTCCGCGTCTCGCTTACACTAAGAAGATACTTGAATTATTGTTCATGTGCAATTCTAAAGATTTGAGTGACGCACTGCTGAATTTCGATTTCAAAAAGCATTACAAAAAGAATTTCTGCCTGAGAATACACGATGATTCACAAAGATATAAGGAGATAGATTATGCAAGATACATATGGCAGAGTCTTGAATCGCATAATAAGATAAAACCAAAAGTGAACTTAGAAAAACCAGAGACTTTGATTGAAATCATAATCATAGACGACAAAGCATTCGTGTGCAAACAGTTATGGGCCAATGAGAAGGCATTCGAATCTAGAAAAGCACATCTTAAACAAGAGCTTCATCCGACTGCGATGCATCCAAGGATGGCAAGTGCATTGGTAAACATATTGAATCCGAAACAAGGCACAACAATCATCGACCCGTTCTGCGGTGCGGGAGGGATAATGCATGAAGCGGCATTGATGAAGATAAAATCATATGGATATGACATAGATGATGTGCAATTGAGACGGGCAAAGATCAACCTGAAAGGATTGAAAGGATTCAAGTTGATGAAAAAAGATGCGACTAAGATAAGAAATCTCAAGAATGTCGTCACCGACCTGCCTTATGGAAAATCATCGAAAAAGACGTCAGAGATAAATTCTTTATATTCAAGATTTGTAAAGAACATCTCTGGACGAGCAGTCATTGTTTTCCCAGATTTCTCCGATTACAATAAGATCTTGAAAAATGACCTGAATAGAAAATTAGGGGTCAAGAAAATCATCAGCCATTACGTCCACAAATCATTGACGAGAAAAATAGTGCTGATCGACAGGAAATAAAAAAAATATTATTTTCACTTACTCTTATGTATCTCTTCTTCGTATGTCTTCTCTGCTTCTTGTGTTGTTGCGCCGTCATAGACTATCTTTCTGAGCGCTTTAGTTATTGCATAAGGGTAATCATGTTGCCAGACATTCCTTCCGACTGCCATTCCTGTGACTCCTGTCTTCATTATCTCTTCTGATTTCTGCAGGAAATGTTGCTCATCCACTTTATCCCCGCCAGCAACCAACACTTTTGCTGCTCCTGCACATTTCACTACCCATTTGAAAGCCTCTGGATCATCATTGTATTTTATTTTTAGCATATCAGCACCTAATTCTAACCCGACCCTGGCAGAGTATGCAAGCACATCTTTGCTCTTTTCATCTATTCCGGGCCCTCGAGGATACATCCATGCGATGACAGGGATCCCGTAATCATGTGCATTCTCGACAACTTTAGAGAATTCTGTGAATATTTCCGGCTCGTTAGGGCTTCCGGTGTATATCGTGTAACCGACAGCGACCGCTCCGAGTCTGACTGCACGGTCAACAGAACACAATTGCCTGGAAATAGGTGCGATGTTTGTCAATGCAGTCTTGCCATTCAATTTTATTATCAACGGCACATCCTTATAGTATGAATGATAATACTTTTCTGCGATACCATGTTGTGTTATCAAACCATCATATAAACCTTCAAGCGCTATATCAAAGATGTATTTAGGATCCACCGTCTTGTCATTGAGGTCTCTCGGTCCATGCTCTAATCCTTGATCATATGCTAGAAGTAATGACTTGTCTTTTCTCAATATCTTGTGAATGTTTATCCTCATACTACACCTCTTTCAATCATAATTATATATACTCATTTTTATATTTTGTTATATGTCTATGGTCATTCTCTGCCATATGGAATGCCTCTTTTCCTAGCAGTATGTTCTTAGCGCCCTTATATTTTATGACTGATTCTGCATTCAGCATCCCCAGCCTTAATGAGTATTCAGTATCTTTCCCTAGAATCTTCCCGGCAACGAATCCTGAAGCGAATGCATCGCCTGCGCCTGTCGTCTCTTTTATCTTTAACTTCACAGGCTTTATCCCATAAAAATGTTTTTCAACAGTGTCAAGACAATGCGCGCCATTCTTTCCATCTGTTATTATAATTATCTTTGGCCCTAACTTATGTATATCATGAAGCATTTGATACTGGTTATCTGTATCCGTCTCAAGCAATGCTTGTGCCTCTTCCTTATTGAATATCAATATCTCTGTATTGCGCAATATCGGCTTCAGATATCTTATCCCTTTTTTAGCCAAGTACAAGCTTGGATTGAATGCAATCTTTATATCATGTATATTTGCATGATAAGACATTTTTTTTATTGCCTTGAAACTCTTATCCATCATTGAAGAGAAATATAGCCATTTAGTCTCAGGTTTCTTTATCTTCCTATAGCTCAAGTCATCATTACATCCCTTATATGTGAATATCGTCCTGTCAGACTCGACAGCATCCAGTATTGCAGAATATCCTGTCACGCCTCCGAAATATCCTAAGAATTTTACTCCCTCCCTTTCAAGCTCTTCAATGATCATTTTCCCGTTGTTATCATTGCCTACCCTTCCGATCCATCCAGTCTTCAACCCCAATCTTGAGAATGCGACAGCAGTGTTCGTACCGCCACCGCCTGTGAAGAATTCAAGCTCATTGACAAGTATTTTCGCACCAAGAGGATAGGCAATATCTATATGCTTATGTACATGCAATACCTCTGTCTGTTTAGGGTCTGTATGCATGAATACATCGACCGTAGAACTCCCAATCGTAATTACATCAAACAATCACTCACCTCAATTTTTCTAACCCTAAATTAATAATCTATATTTATAAATTTTTGTAATCCTTTTGTGCCTATTCAGAATTTTATGTTATCCAATATCTCATGAGCATTCATGCTCTT
This sequence comes from uncultured Methanosarcinales archaeon, assembly GCA_964591655.1. Lineage (GTDB taxonomy): Archaea > Nanobdellota > Nanobdellia > Woesearchaeales > UBA9642 > UBA9642. The sequence goes on along the minus strand of CAZQDS010000021.1, from coordinate 6,913 downwards.
CAACATCTTCGAGAACTGGTCCCATTCTTGACCTAATCTCATGCTTATCTGTGTCTGCAGCATCTTTTTCTCCTGCTCCGAGACCCTTGCAGCGTTATCTGCATCCATCAGTCCGTAAGGATACCCTAGAAATACCGGATCTGAGCTGTTTTTCTTGAGAAAAGCCATCACAGTCTCTGCACTTGCTTCGGAATCTGAGTTTTTATGCTCAAATCTGAAAACATAATCTGATTTCTCATTAAATTTTACAAAATATATCTCAGCAGGATGATTTTTGTTATTGTTCTTCACGATAGGATAATAATACCACTCGCCATCGTTCAACAATCTGAGGTATTCGACCACACCGAGTCCCGTATTTGTCGTCAGCGAGCATGTTTTGGATAAAGCTGATGCATTGCCCAGTTTTTTTATATAATCCGATTCGTAAGGATACCTAGGCTCTAATGTCCCATCAAGCAGCACATTCGCATATTTCGATGCAAATTTCAGTTCTGCAAGCCTTCTTATTATGGGCAGTATCCTTGAACATGTTGCTCGCTCCATACCCATACGAACGGATTCGTCCTCTGGGTCGAACTTAAGCTCTTCAAATTCATTTTTAGGAAATGTCTTCGTTATGAAAGTCCCGTCCTTTTCTTTTATGACTATGGTGAATTCTTCAATATCTCTTGATATGCGTCTATTGCCATGATATGTCATTGCAGCGACCCTTATGAAGCCTATGCAGAATCCCGCACTTTCAAATAATATGGCCTGCCCACCATCTACAAATGTTACATCAAACAAAGAATTAATTTCTTTTATCCCATGGAAATTTTTTTTATGTATAACTATCGGAGAATAATTCTTGTTCATCAATGCATGACATTCTCCAAGACTGCCAGCCTTAAGGTGTTTCAATTCGTTTATCAAATCATCCATGTATTTAGGATAAAAGAACAATATAAAAATGTTGTTTTCTGCAAAGATTGCAATCTATTACAGGCTATTACAATCCTTTCTCCGGATAGAAAGGCTTTGGCATCTCGTATATCGTCTTCAACTTCAAGTATTGCTTTATGACGTTCTGCAGCCTATATGTGGTCTTATAGAGATCTATCTTGTATGATTCTATCTGCGCTTTATATATCCTGTTCCTGAAAAGCTTGTCGAAGCGCATCATGAAAGGCTTTGTCTTCCCTTTTCCACGCCAACTATTCTTATAATCGAGCTGCAGGTAGGATTCTATGTTTATTATAAGATCACCCCTGTCTGTCCTCATCTTATGCCCTTGATGCATCACTTCTATTGATTTCATGTTGAGTGTCAAGAAATTTATTTTGATGAAATATCTATAATATTGTGATTTTGCAGGTATCCTATAGCTTCTCCACCATATCCTGTGCTCTTTCGCACCTGTCCCTAATATCTTCTCTAAATAGAATATCTCAGGATTGTCATCTGAGCCATAAATATCCTTATAACCCTCTTCTGCAAGCCAATCATGGATCAGCTTGTAAAGGTTTTTTAGATGGAAAGTCTCCTCATTCTCTATCTCTAGCTTAGCAACAAGGATGTTATGCTCATTCTCACCTTCGAACTTGAACAGGTTGCCCATAACACGATATCAGAAACCGTTATTTAAATACTTTTCTGAAGGAATCCATAAGACTGGGAACAGTATCATACCCATGTATTTCTTCAGGGAATATCCATACATACTCTGTATGCTCCCAATCTAGGACAATTTTTGGCATCTCCTTCAATTCCACTAATGCATCAAATATTATCCACTTCTTATCTATCTCTCTATCCTCGACTATCAATGAATCGAATGCCATTATTTCTTCATAATCATGAACACCTATCTCTTCACGCAGTTCTTCTTCTAGTTTTTTCCTAAAAGTGACGGGCTCATCATAGAATCCTGCAACCGCCATCCATTTTCCCTTGTATGTGCCTACTTTATCAGATCGTTTCATCAACAACAATTTTCCTCTATACATCACGAATATCGTTATCACGACACATTCCTTCTCATTAGAATAATCTATCCTGCCATCAGGGAATTTCTTTTTTGTTCTTGAGAATTCCTTGACAATTTCAGGTATTGAATCTGGATTCATTTCTGAACTCATCTTTTAATCAAGCCATTCCTTGTTCTTTATCTTTTCTGGGAGGTATTTTTCCGAGATGAAAGATATGCCTTTTGATGATAATGACTGGATCTCTACTTTCGCGTCGAATTCTTTCATCATCTTGAACTGCCTCTGCCATTCCTTATGCTTCGCGAACCATTCATAGTTCTGCATCTGTTTTATTCTGGCCCTGTCTTGGTCTGTCAATTTGATGAAATGTCTCTTCAAATCATATTTAACTATATCATCCATCGACACGCCTAAGAATTTAACATCTGGGATTGCCATCTCTTCAGCCATATGCGCAAGGCTTATGCTTCCAAATTTAATGACGCTGTAGATATAGAATCCATAGATGTCTCCATCAGTCAATACCAATATTGGCAGATTATGTTCGCTTGATAATCTCTGCAATAGCCTCCTTATGCCTCTTGTCGTCTGTCCTTGCGAGGACATTATTATGCAATTCTGTTTCTCCCAGAACCTGTCTTCGTGCAGCCTCTCCCATACTGCTGCCTTTTCCATGTATATGACATATTTTGCATCTACCTTCTTGAATTTTATTTTCTCGACATTGCTCGGTATGCTCCATCCGCCGCTTCCGAGCTTCGACCAGTCAATCGTATCCCCAGAATCTTCTATCACGACCTTTCCTGCAACACTTCCCATCTTGTTCGCATTGACTTGAAGATTTTCCCTTGAAAAACCTGTTATTATCTCTAAATCCTCAATCGCCTTATCCGATTCCTTCTGGTCGTCGACAACATTTATCTTTGTCCCGGGAATCGTCCTTTTGGCCATATAGAACACGTCCCTGAGACTTGCATGTTTCTGTACATCTAATAGTGTCTTGCATATCGCTGCAACCTCTAATGTCTGCAGGAATTTCTTTGAATGCCCTACGTTGAAGAAGAATCTCTGTGCAGTCTTGTCACCTAGCTGGAGAGTCTTCGATTCCTTGTCATATTTTACATTACTCAAACCTCTTACAGATAACTCTATCTTTGGGCTCTGCCCTTTTTTTATGTCTGAAACGACAGACATCCCGAGTGAGACAAGCTCGGCCCTCGCATCTGAAGAATTGTGTGGGATAGTGGGGGAGGTTTTCTTAGCTGAAACAGGTTCTTCCTTGTTTGGAAAAGTCATCTGTACTTCATCTTTCTTTCCCTCATTTCTCTTTTCGCCCGTCTTTTTTGCTGCCATTTTATTCAATTGACTCATTCATCCTCTGGCTCTTCATCGATTTCGTCATCGTCATCCTTTGATCTGTCATCATCTACATCTCCCTTCAATGATTCCATCTGATGTATCTGATTCTGTATCTCGTCTTTCTTTATCATTTCTTGGAATTTAGCGATTATCATTTCCTTTTTCTCTCCAGTGAGCCTTTCTAACGAATCTGCTACCTCTGGGATGTATCTCTCGAAAATATTTGCTCTTTCAAGCTGGTTCTGCACCCTATTCTTCTTGTGCACGTATGTCTGTAATTTCCTTCCCGCTTCCTGCAATGCAAGCTTTATCTCTTTTATTATTTCAGGGTAATGTGCTAATGCCTCTTTTGATTCTGATGTGAACGGCACCCATACTGATGACATGTGCACAAGTACAGATAATGGTCCTACTGGCATTGAGCCATTTGATTGCTGAACACCATATGATTTCCAATTTGTTGTAACGACAGATTTTGTGATTGCGCATGCGCCTTGCTGATATAATAATGGTACACGATTAGCGAATCTCAGCAATGAGATGGCCTCATCTTTCGCTTGATTCCCACCGTATGCAATCCCTACTTCTATCTGGAACGGATTTCCCCTATATACAAATATCGGCCTGGATATCGCAACATAGAATTCTGCATTTATCTCCTTCTTTAGACTTTTCTCAATAAGCTCTGCACCTATTGGGCTCAAACAGTCTGTTGTCGGCGCCATAATCTTCGTCTTCTTTATCGCTTGGATGAGTTTTTCTGCATCCTGCATCGACATCTCTGATGGTTTCTTTTTCGGGTCGATCAATGCATTGTCGCATATCTCTTTTGCTGTCCCTGGACCGACCCTCGATAAGTCGCTTGTCAAGAAACTCTGCAATGTCCTTGATTCAGTATTCTTGAGCATCTTTGCAAGTATGCCTAATTCCAGACCGTATGGATGAGGTTTTATCTCTTCAGGCTCTTTCGGCAATTGTTCTGTCGCCCTTGCATATATGAACTGCTCCGCTTTTGGATTTGTGTAGATTATTGTTGCGTGAGGATTTATTATTGCTGTCTCCCTCAAGTATTCATCAACACTCTGATTGCCTTTCATGTAACTGCCTTCTATGTCCATCTCTATCTTTGTCCCATGATCCTTGTTCCAATCCTTTTCATCATCCACCATGACTTCAGGATTGTTTGTTTGGGTGTTCAAGTGCAATTCCATGTAATGCGCAGGCTTGTTAGGTGCAGTTTTTGAAAGGATTTTTGTCGGTCTTCCTGTTGTCAATTGCGCGAACATGACTGCTGCGCTAATACCGATACCTTGTTGTCCCCTGCTCTGTCTTAACCTATGGAATTTCGATCCGTAAAGAAGTTTAGCAAATATCTTAGGTATTTGTGCCTTGACTATCCCTGGACCATTATCCTCGACGATTATCCTGAACCGGTTTTCAGACATCTCAATGATCTCAACAGATATCTCTGGAAGTATCCTTGACTCTTCACATGCATCTAAAGCATTATCTACCGCTTCCTTTATTGCTGTAAGAAGTGCCTTTCTTGGATTGTCAAACCCTAACAAATGGCGGTTCTTCTCGAAGAATTCAGCCACAGATATCTCTCTCTGTTTCTTCGCAAGGTCCTCTGCAGTCAGATTCTTAGTATTTTGCTTCTCTTTCGCCATTAATAGAAGCAGAAAACAAGTTGTTAATAAATATTTCTGTTGAAGAGCATAATGGGGTCGCAGATTATTTGCCGTTGATCTGCATAGAAGAGACATCCTGTGCATGCATAATAGCATATTTCATACCATATTTAAAAGGACTTTGCATAATTATCCCCTCAAGAAGATGTTTGCAGTCATTTGGACCATACACTATCTTTTTTTGGAATGCCTTATCCCTTACTGTTGGTTGCTGTATTGCATCATTAAGTCTTATGCCTACAGAATCGGGATTGTCAAAACGTATATATTCCATGGCGGTAAGACATTTTATATTCTCATTGTTTATTATGAAGAAACAAGTATTATGAAACGGGCTGTTATAGTGAAAAGTCTGCATATCTGATGGTTTATCCCAATATATAAAATCATGTTCATTGAAAAATGTATCTATGGCATCTGCAGTTTCTTGACTTATATTATATTCCTTAAAATGTTTGTTTGTTTGAATGCTGTTCAAAGATTCTGGCTTCATCATTTGTGAATACTTCGCAATTATACACATGAACATCGTCCAAGCGTATTCTGCTTTGCCATACAGCATCTCCGTTGATTTACTGTTATATGAATGCTGTCCAATAACACAATCTAGGCCGGGAGCGATATTTGCGATTATATTTTCGAATCCATTAGTGTTCCAAGTATGGCCTAGAGTGCCGTCAAACGGTTTTTCTCGCTGAACATCCTTAAAATGCTTCCCCATCACTCAATAGAGAATAATAAACCGTTAATAAATATTTCTATAGAAAATAGTTTAAAAAACCTAGAACGCACTCTCATCCAATCCTTTCTTTCTCATCAATCGTCTTTGTCTCTCAAGCCATTTGTAGACGTTTGCATGTGGGCTTCCTGCAAGGAGTGTCTCGATCGCTCTTTTGCATATGCCTACCATCTCAATCTTCCCTATGACTGCGATTGTCTTTCCATAAACTGAGATATAACATTCTGTAAGCTCCTCTATTGTATGCCTTGACTTGCCATCCATTCCTATGACTCTCCCTTTCAATCTCTGCTGATGGCTCTTCTCCTTAGAATAATCGTTCAATGATATGACATCAAGGATGTAGTCTTGCTTGAGAAGCTGTTTTGCCAGATCCGGATTGAATCCTCTTGCGATGGCCTTTATCACCTCTCTCAATGCAAACATATTGATTGCATCCTTGCCTGTTATTATTACATCCCCTTCTTTGCTGTCGACATCGATCCTGCAGCCAGTCTCTTTCTCGAGCTCTTTCTTCGTCTCTCCTTTCGTCCCTATAAGTACAGCTATCCTGTCCTTCGTTATCTTAAGCTCATAGGAATACTCTTGGTCAACCATACTCTCAGAAATAAGCAGGTGTTTTTAAAGTAAACGGATTAGGCATTATTAATCGTATCAGAAAGGATCTTTCCATATTGGAGAAAATTCTAATTCAAGCGGCTCTACATTTCTATTTTTATAAAATGGTAACAATAAATATTGAGTCGTGGTCATTTTCTTTCTATTATACAGTTCTTCTGGATGAGAGCCACCAGAATCTACCGCATTTAGATATTTATCTTTTATTGTTGTAGTAAAAAGGCAAATCCTGTTCTGTTCTTGCCTAAAAATTTCTTCATCAACCTCAATCCCATTAATCGTATATAATGTCTTGAGCTCTCCTCTTTTCTTTATTCTTCCATCAGGTTCAGAATCAGGATCAGAGGCATCATGAATAATCGTATCAGTGCGATGTAAAGATTCTTCCAATGTTTGCTTTAATAAACTCATCACACTTAGAAGCGCAAATCAACTTAAAAAGTTTATCCTTTAGAGGAGCAATTATTTCTTAATTATCTTCTTATATATCTCTTCCTCGTTTATCTTCATCTTTGAGATCTTCCCGAAATAAATTG
>CAZQDS010000020.1:0-13367 GCA_964591655.1 uncultured Methanosarcinales archaeon | reverse complement strand
GCCACGGCGCGTGCAGGGAAAGAGTGTAGATCTCGGTGGTCGCCGGATCATTAAAAAACATTCTCAGGAAGACGACATTGAAGATGCGCGATTTAGAGAAGACAAAAGACATGAACATGCAATACAGAGAGATAAGGCATATAAGATGAAAGTAAATATTGGAACGAAAAACCCTTCTAAAATAACTGCAGCCAAGGAAGCATTTCTTTTATATGAAGAATTCAAGGATGCACAATTCATTCCAATTGCTGCAGATTCCGGAGTCGCAGAGCAGCCAAAGTCATTGGGTGAAGTTATTGAGGGTGCAAAGAACAGGGCAAAAAACTCTTTCATGGATTGTGGATATAGCGTAGGAATGGAATCTGGCCTCATGGAAACCCCTGGCACAAATACAGGGTATGTGGATGTTTGCGTATGCATAATATATGATGGAGAAAATTTCTTTTTCGGCTTAGGCCCCGGTTTAGAATTTCCGAAAAAAGTTGTTGAGGATATTTTCATCAGAGGCATGAATGCAAGCGAATCAACACTGAACAATGGTCTGACAAAAAGCAAGTACGTAGGTCATGAGGAAGGAATAGTTGGAATCCTTACAAGAGGAAAAATAGATAGAAAAGAATACCATAAATCTTCAGTAATAATGGCTTTATTGCAGGTTCTTAACAAAGAGATGTATATTTAATTCTAATTAACAATATTTTTAAAACAGCCATTTTTCTTCATAGAATGATTACAGAGAAAGAGATACTTGAATTAAGGGATGCTTTAAAGACATCGAAAAGGCCCATAATATTCTTTGATGATGATACAGACGGCCTTTCTTCGTTCCTGCTGTTCTATCATTACGCAAAAGGATTCGCTGAGGATGTTAGGGGGATCATTGTAAAATCCAGCCCTATGTTGAAGGATGATATCTATCTGAGAAGGATTGAAGAGTATCAGCCTGACAAGGTGTTTGTACTTGACAAGCCCATGATGCATCAAGATTTCATCGACAAGGTGAAAGTTCCGATATACTGGCTTGACCATCATCCGATGCAGAGCAACACTAAAGTGCATTATTTCAACCCATTACGGCATAAATCGAAGGATTTCGATCCAGACAATAGGCCTACGACGTATTGGGCGTATAAAGTGACAGAGGAGCCTAAGGATCTGATGTGGATTGCAATGGTCGGTTGCATCGGTGATTGGTTCATCCCTGAATTCTATAAGGAATTCATAAAAGAATATCCTGACTTATGGGACAAGAAATTGAAGATAAGGAATCCTGGCTCCGTATTGCATGAGACTAGACATGGGAAGTTATGTAGGATAATACAGTTCAACATGAAAGGTTCAGGTAAAGAGATACAGGATGCTATAAGGGTCATGAAAAAGATAAAGAACCCGTATGACATAATCGACAAGAAGACTCCTGAAGGGAAATTCATCTACAAGCATTTTGAGAAGGTCAACACTGTTTATGAAAGGATAAAATCAAAGGTCAAGATAGGGAAAGATAAGGTCATAGTGTTTGTCTATGATGATACATACGTATTGACAGGGGACCTAAGCAACGAGATACAATATTACAATCCGGATAAATTGATAGTCATCTCCAGGGAGAAAGTCGATGATATGATAAGCTCTTTGCGCTCCGAAAACCTTAATGTCAGGGAAATCCTTGAAAAGTCTCTCATAGGGATTGAAGGATATGGGGGAGGCCATGAGCATGCATGTGGTTGTGCTGTGAAGAAGAAGGATTTCGATAAGTTCGTTGAGAATCTGAGAGCGAACACGCCTAAATGACGCAACATAGTCAAATAAGAATATTTGTCACTTCTTAGTGGTTAAAAAGCGAAAAGTTTATAAATGAGAGATTCTATTTAGAAACATGGCTAATGAATTGTACTATGACTACATAACAGATTCCTTGCAAATATTCAAGACAACAATAGATGAAGCAGTAATAGAAGTTCTACCGAGAGTTAATACTGAGCCATGGATAAGTCCACAAACTGAGATAATAAAGTATATTGATGATATAATACTTGATTCCGATATTGAAAAATTCTCTCAAAATATGAACTATTACTTGATGATAAGAGAAGGAACAGTTAAAAATTATCATGGAAAAAGAGATAAACAAATTGCAGAGAATAACCCACAACTAATCCAGACTAAATATTTAGTCGTGGGGTCGAAAAAAAAATCCACGAATGAAACATTCGAGAAAGCGATAGTGGTTGATTCTTTCAAGACCGAATCAACAATCGCACATTTGATTAAACAATACCCTGAACTATTATTACCATTAGATACTGAGGCCTCGGATATTGAATTAAGCTATGCAGTAAATGTTTCCACATTCCATGACAAGGAAGTCATAACAAAATCATCCAACAAATTTGCTACGCTGGATAATCCACTCAGGTATTTGCAGCAAAAACCTGAATATATGGTTATATCAAGAGTTAAGAAATCTCAAAGGGAGCTAGAAAAATTTGTCGATTATCTACTTGGAGTCCGCACAGAATTCCATTATGACAGTATTGCCACACATGAAGTAGTTCCAAAGGGAAAAATATTCTATGAAAACATAGAGCAGATTCATATGATAAGCGACAGCACACCATTCAAGGCAGATTATAGACCTAAAGAAATATTGCTGCCATTCTATAACAAGGAAAATTTACATAATATAATTATCGAAGGCAATAAACTTGCAGAGAAATATGCAATTACGCATAAAAAAGTAACTTCTGAAGATAAAGATAAACTTCTGGCAGGAATATGGATAGATCATCATTTCAACAAAATGAGAATTGAAACAATACTACAGATTCAAGAATTCTTCAGTTGGTATAAAGGAGTTTTAGGTCACGATGCACATTATCATAAAGAAAGGGAAGAGAGTAGATTGAAAAGTCATAAAAATAAAAATTTTAATGTATACAAACATAAGTCAGATCCTTCTCAGAGCATAACACTTAATTATAATATAAACCATGTTGCAAGACATCTTGAGAACAGGTTCAGCAAAGTTTATGATTTAGAATAAAGCCATAAAACCGTAAACTTTATATATAACCTATGCTTTATAGTTATTACTTAAGAGTGATACTCTTATGCGTTATGGTTGGGGGTTTATGATGATTCAAAGACTATACTCAGAAATTTTTGTATCACATTTGACGCTCAGCCAAATAAATTCATTGATCGAATCAGAAGGCATCGACTACTCAGGAGATTTCGGCCTTAAGAACGGTCAAGAAACAAAACTAATATTCAGCCAAAACTGAAACAAATAAAATGTACGCATTTTAAAGTTTCAGTTCAGCTATCGCACAAAAATCATATTCAGCTAAAACTGAAACTGAACACGAAGAACTGTTTCCAATCACCTCACCCACACACGCGAAATTCTGTTCTTCGTGTTTCATTTTTTAATTCTGAAAGAATCAATTAAAAAATCAAGATCTCTTGATATTAGCATAATCTTCCAATATTATCTTATCGACCTCTGCAAGGTCCTTTACACGATAAAGCCTTCCTTGCCCGATCTCTACAATCTTCTGTGCGAGAGTCAATCCTTGAGTGTCGAGGTTTATACCTATCAAAGATATAGTTATGTTGTTCTCTCTCGCTGAACTCACTGCATTCAATGTCTCCCTCTCGGGGATATCGCCTTTTGTAGGAAGTGCGTCAGTGAGCAGCACTAAATGTTTAGTGTCGTTCTTTGGGAACAGGTCTATAGATTTGTTTATGCTCTTTGCGATATCAGTCTCCATGCTCGCTTTTATCTCAGCAAGTTTCTTCAACAATGACATGAAATCTCTCGTAGGCTCAACAAAATCCTTTATGTCTGAGCCGAAGACTACCATACCCACTTTATTTTTTTCCTCAATCGCTTTGAACGCGAGCGCAATCCCTGATTTTTTTGCAATCCTCAACTTTTCTCCTTTCATCGAACCAGAAGCGTCAATACCATAGATTATGCTTATATGCCCCTCATGCTGTCTCTCATAAGCCTTCAAATCATTCTTATCCAGATCAGAATGTCCTCTTCTCAATGCAGTCTTTATGCTCTGTTTTATTGCGATATCCTTATACCTGTCTCTCTTGAATAACCGATAATCCTCTCTATCACCATAGACGGTCTTCTTTTTGCTTTTCTTTTCGCCAAAACCTTTCGGCATCAGATGATCAAGCTCCTCAACATATAAAACTAAAGAACTCAAAACAAGACCCTTATCTGTTATTGTTCCATCCTTGTTCAGGTATCCTTGCTCTTTCAAATCATTTATCTTATCAGCGACTTTCTTGTTCAGTTCCCTCTTGAACTCAGGGATGGCGATATTCTTCTCGACGTAATTAGGACTGTACCCTGTAAGCTCACGGATTATCGTCTCTCCATAAAGTTTTCTCGCAAGCTTATAATCCTTGACTAGATTCTCCAATATCATCTCTGGAGTAAGGCTTCCTATCCCTTGGTTTATGGATTCAGAGATCAGTTTCCCGTCAGATATCTTTTCCTTATCGTCCTCAAGGATCGAGTGCATCAATTTCTCTTCGTCAGAAGGCTTTAGTTTACCCTTTTTTTCCTGTATCAGCTCAGCTTCAGGGACTATCCTTTCAATATCCTCTGCATCTTGTGTCTCCTCCAGGCTAGGTATAACCACTCTTTTTGCCCTTGAACTTGTTGAACGACTCCTCGAGATAATTCTCTGTCGTCTCAAGATACTTTATTGAAGGCTTTAACTTTATCCTATGGCTCAAAACAGAAAGCATCACATGTCTTATATCATCAACAGTCACATTCTTGTGGCCTGAGAGGAATGCATATGCCTGTGCACGCTCATATATCCCTATTGAAGACCTCACTGAAGGCTTCTTCTCTATATTAGGATCAGCACGCAGATCCCTGACGAATTTTACTATCATCTCAATCAAATCATCAGTAAAACCCATTTCAGGGATTTTTTTTCCTTTCAGCAAGACAATCTGTTTCTCTATGTCAAGAGTTTCCGGGTACTCCATGACTATTACGTCAAACCTATCAAGGAATACATCGCTTAATGTCTCTGTACTAGAATCTTCAGGATTCATCGTCCCTATGAATATGAATTCTGCAGGGAAATCGATATTATAAGAACCTATAGTCACTCTTTTTTCCTCTAATACTTGAAGCAATGCATTCTGCAGCTTCTCAGAGCATCTATTGACTTCGTCAAAGAACAGTATCCCATTATTTGCCTTGAATATTTTTCCAGGAGTGAATGCCTCGATGCTCAATGGACCATACTTCATAGCTTTTATAGGATCGATATCCCCTAGCAAATCTTCCGCAGTGAGGTCTGGAGAGCCCTGGACCCTCACAAATCTTTCTTCGCCAGAGATTTTCTTCTTCTTTGCCGTCTTCCCTGAAAGGCATTCTGGGCATATCGGGTTTTTTGGCAAGCAATTAAATCCGCAATCACACATATCTATCTCTGGGAGTATCTTCGCAACATTCTTAGCCAATGTTGTTTTGCCTATCCCTGGACTTCCGACAAGTATTATATGCCTATCCATTAGCAACGCCGATTTCAGTTCCTTCTTCACATTTTCCTGTCCGAGTATGTCGCTGAAATCCTGCTCTAATATCATTTTCCTGAATGCATCATTGACCAATATCTTATTCATTTTACCACCTGGGTCAGTCGAAAATAACAGAACTTTAAAAATATTGTTAAAAAATTTTGTAATGAATACGATGATAAATTTACAGCAACCAATGCAACGCCCCCGCAGCAATGAGCGGAACGAGTATATTGTCATCTATCGGATGCTTGAGAAGCCTTATTTCAAGGCTTTCTATTATCATCGTCACAAAAGCGGCAGGGAACGCAGCGTATATAGGGACGAAAAACAATGCGCCGACTGTCCCGCCGATTATGCCAGCGATTGTCCCCTCTATGAAACGGTTATTAAATGGATGTTTCTTCTTGCCATACACTTTCCCCACAACAGCAGACAATGAATCGCCGAATATCCATATCATCAGAGACGCCAAGACGATATTTTTTGACAACACACCAGTCTCCAACAACAGAAGAAGGACTGATACCGAAGAGAATATTGATATGACTCCTCTTCCTGGAGTGTTCGAATGCTCTGGACGGTCATAGCGCATCAAGAAAAAACCGACGAGCGGCAGAGAATATCTTTTGGAAAAAAGAGAGATTATTATTCCCACGACCAATAATGAGAGCGACATCCAAAATTTCAATAAACCATAATATACAAGCATGACGATCACTACACCTACAAATACGTGCATCATCTTTCTTCTCATCTCAAATGAATGTTCATCAATCATCTTATCTCCATCGATACTTATCCTCTAGCTCTGAAAATACCATCCCGATCAAATAGCCTAAAAACGCGCCTGCAACTATATCGCTCAAGTAATGAACATTGAGGTATATCCTGCTGAATGCCACAAGCGCAGCAATAATCATAAAATAATATTTCTGCTTAGGAAAGTTCTTGATCATGAAAGGCACCACTGCAAAGACGATCATCGCATGCCCGCTCGGGAAACTGCTCATGCTAGTATTGACTAGCGAAGCGACATTCTGTGATTCATAAGGTCTCGACCTATCGATAAAAAATTTTAACAGGAAACTCAATATTCCGACGGTGAATGCTGAAACCCACAAACCAGAGACCCTTTTTTTCCGCAAGAGAAAGAATATAGATATTATTATTGCTATAGGGATAAAAAATTCCAAATCACCAATCAATGTTATGACCTTAAAGAAATTTATCAGAAAAATATTTTGCATCAGAATCATCAGGGATACAACATATGAGTCCAGAAAGAATGAGAAGACAGAAAATATTAATCCGACGACAAAGATTTTCAGTTTTGAATTCTCAAAAATATTTTTTTTCATTTTTTAAGCGATATCTTGTCGATATTTATCTTTCTGACCTTATCAGAAATATATTTTTCCATGAATAGGTCTTTCAAAAGCCTCTCCGGCGACACATATCTTCTTTTTATCGTCGCATAAATCCTGTTCCCTTTCACTTTTGTCTTTTCATGCTTCTCCCTGAATTTCTGCACATCATTCTTTGAATTGAGAGGAGGACCTTGACGTTCTACAGTATCTGAAAGGTCATCTTTCTCAAAAGCATACAATATAATTGCGCGTTTCTTCTCATAATCGAAATTCCACGCGCTGCCTAAAACTTTGAAGTCACTCAATAGCACCTGCTTCATCAGATCCTCATATACCTTGTATACCTTGGTGCCCACGATATCTTTACTGCCTTCGAGAGTCTCTATTTTTATTATGATTATTTTCGGGTTTTTCATAGATTTATTTAATTCGATAATTTTCTCATTCAAGTCAAATTTCTTTATCTCAAAAAAATCTTCTGAAGGTTCGTCGATGAATCGCCTGCATGCATCGATGAACACCGCAAGCTTCTCTCCACCCAATGCGGCGGCGGCATTCCTCTCTGACTGTATAGGGTCGACAATTATCAGCGGGGTTATCTTGCTCCTGTTCAATTCCTTCAGCGGGTCCTTCAATAGATTATCAGTGTCGATAATTATGGGTTTTTGCATTGAGATGTCATCTATGCTTGCGAATTTTTTGACCAATGAAAGGAATGAGCCGTAATGGATGACAAGTATATCCACTATGTGTCCGGAGAATCCGTTGATGTATGATTCTGCGCCATAAACATTGTTCGCTTTGCAGAACTGCTTAGCGACCCTTATCTCATCTGCCAACTCTGGCCGCCCTTTGATCCTTCCGCCGGTCCACTCGACGTGCAATGGGCTGAAGTCAGTGATGTTCTTTGATTCATGAAAATTTGACCTATGTATCTTAAGGACGGGGATTATCTCATAATCAAGGCGCTTTAGTGTGAACTGATAATAGTCCCTGCTCCCATGAATCCTTTGTATCGGCTGTTTGGGGAATGCTCTTCTCAATATCCTCTGCAGAATATCAGACAGCTCTTCATCAGGGTATTTCAGAGCGAACCTGACGAACAAGTCGACATCATGGTCGTGCTTCAAGAACGTATCCTTCGCGATGCTCCCGCCCTTCACACACTCTGCATCAATCCCTAATTTTTTTATTGAATCATTTATCTTCTTGACCGTCTCATCGACATTCTTCATTATGAGATTATCTGGCCTTACACGTCTCTTTACCTTATCTATGATAGAATTTATCCTCTTCAGTTTCACAGCATCCATGCTAAGATTTTTGTCAAGGCTCTTTTAATATTTTATCATTTCAGTAAACTTAATAAATGAAAAATCCGATTTTACTTTCAGCTACTGATAAAAGAGGTGTTTGATGCCAGTTGATATTGTACAGCTAGTATATCTTGCAATAATCTTAGGATTCGGATTTCTAGTTCTTTATTTAAGGAGAAAATCGGAGGGCTCAAAAAGTTTCTACAAAATAGCATTGATACTCTCAGGGATAGCATTATTTGCGGTGCTGGGCGGAAAATTGGACTTATTTTTGATAAATAACCTGGCGAATCTCTTGCTGATAATCCTCGCATTCGAGTTGAGCATGAGAGTGACTCCTGAGAATCTTAAGGACCATAAATCCTTGAAACTGTTTGTGATAACGCTCATCGCCAACATTATGATAATAAGCATATTGGCAGCTACGCTGTTGGATATAAAGATAATGCACTCGATAATATTCGCGATAATACTCACTGCGATAGAATACTTCATGATAGATGAATTGCGGCAGGAGGGTGATGCGGCAAACCCATTGATAATCCTGATAGCATTCAGCCTTATATATTTCATAGGGATAAAATCAGAAGGCATCAATGTCTTGGCTGATTTCATCCAATACATATTGATAGGCGCAGGAGTGGGCATTTTTGTATCTATAATACTATTCAAGCTACTGAAACCAAACAAGATAACATGGGTCCATGAACTGATGTTGATAAGCGCAGCGTATTTGACTTATATCCTCACTGAATACCTCAACGGATTCGGGTTATTGGCCATAATGATATCAGGAGTGATGTTCGGAAACAGTCACATCAGGAAAAAATCTGAGATGGGCACATTCAGCCCATTCATATTCAAAAGCATCGAGATAATGATATTCATACTGATAGGATTCATAATAACTTTTAATATAGACACAACTCTCCTGTGGAGCGCATTATTGATATTCCTGGCGTATCTATTGATAAGGCTTATTGCCGTAAGCATAATATACAGGAGATATTCCTGGCATAACAAGTTGCTCCTCACATTGGCCCCTAAAGGGATGGTCTTCGGAGCGGCACTGATTTTTTTCTCAAGCAAAAACCTATTGGTCAACGATCTCACGATAGTGATGCTTTACATCCTTATAATCTCACTTGTCGTCTCATGGGTGATGGAATACTTTGAAGAGCAGAAAATAAAGAGGATGGACAGGTTTTTCGCTGCAGTGAAGAATCTGAGGTATGGACGGAAAAGAACACTGAAGAGACACAATAGATGACTCTTCTGAAACATAAAAATATCCAAAAACATACATAAACATTTATAAATAACCTTTTTTTCTTTTAAATATGATGGTCGATAAGGCAGCTGAGAAAATAAGGGTCATATTAGACACGAATTTTTTGATGGTACCTGGGCAGAACAATATAGACATATTCGAGGATATAAACCGCTTGATGACGACCCCATATCAGATATGCATATTCAAAGAAACCATCGATGAACTATCCAAAATCGCTTTAGGGAAGGGAAAAGACAGCAGCAACGCAAAAGTGGCTTTGAAGCTTATAAAACAAAAAAACTTAAAAACCCTTAAAAATTCCTCCACAGAAGATAGCTATATTGATAACATAATCTTAGGCAATATCACTGATTCAGACATAATCTGCACTCAGGATAAGGCATTAAAGAGGCTCTTAAAGAGCAAATTCCCTAAAATAAGGATTATCACATTGAATAGAAAAATCATCATGAGGTAAAAAAATGTATTATAAAACAAAAGTCCAAGACTTTATAAGAGTGCCACCATCAAGTTTTGAGGACGACACTACACAAGCAGTTGTTCATGAGATAAAGAAGAAGTTCAACGGATACATAAACCCTGACTTAGGGTTCGTGATTGACGTATCAGAAGTCAATAAAGTAGGCCAGGGCGTCATACTGCCTGGAGATGGATCGGCGCATTACAATGTGGAATTCACATTGTTGACATTCAAGCCCGAGATGCAGGAGATAATAATAGGCAAAGTGACCAACGTTGCAGATTTTGGGGCATTCATAAATATAGGCCCAGTGGAAGGGATGATCCATATAAGCCAGACAATGAATGACTTCGTAAGCTATAGCAAGGATGGCGTGCTGCTTGGAAAGAATTCAAAACATACACTAAAGACTGGCGACGTTTGCAAAGCCAGGATAATCGCTGTCTCATATAAGGATTTACAGAATCCAAAAATCGGATTGACAATGAGACAACCAGGATTAGGGAAGGACGAATGGGTGGATGAAGAGACAAAAACTCCAGAAAAACCTGAGAAGGAAGAGAAGAAAGGTGCAAAATGAAGAAGAAAGTATGCAAGAAATGCAAGATATTTGTTGAAGGAGAAGTATGTCCTGTATGCAAGAGGAATCAATTTTCTACAAACTGGCAGGGAAGAATATATTTTTTAGACCCTGCAAGATCAACTATAGCTGGAAAGATAAATGTTGATGTCAAAGGAGAATACGCAATTAAAGTGAGGTAAAAATGGATATAGAAGTATTGAAACAAAACAAGGAACCATTGATGAAACGATCATATTTTGAGGCAAAGATAGTCTTTCAAGGGAAGACACCATCAAGGATAGATATGAAGAAAGATTTATGCAAGAAGCTAGAAAGCAAGGATAACTTGACTGTTGTCAGGAAGATAAACAATGATTATGGTTCAGAGAGAGCAATAATCATCGGATATGTGTATGATGATGAAGCTACATTAAAGAATATTGAGAATAAGCATGTCTTGTTGAGGCATCTGACCAAAGCAGAACAGACAGCAGAGAAAGAGAGAGTCAAAGCAGCAAAACAGGCAGCAGCTCCAAGTTCAGGAAAGAAGAAGAAATAATTCAAAAAAATATATTCAAAGGTGATTAATCATGGCAGCAAAACCAGCAGCAAAAGGCGGACCAGTAAAGAAGGGAAAACAATATCACATGTACAAGATTTATGAAGTTTCTGGAACAAAAGCGAAGGCAAAGAACAAGACATGCCCAAAATGCAGCGTGTTCCTAGCAAACCACAAGGACAGATGGACATGCGGCAAATGCGGTTATATGGAAAGGAAGTAATTAGTTTTTCATTAATTCTTTTCTATCCTTCTTTCTTATTGGGTATGGATCATATACTAGATCATCTTCAAACATTATTAGGATGTCAATATTTCTTATCTGTTCCTTGAATGACTCTCTCAACTGATGTAATTCTAATTGCAATTGTTCCTGATTCTCTACTTCTAGGGTTATCTCAAAATTCCATCTGCCGACTGTCTCTATCGCTAATATCATTCTAGGATTGTGGTATGAATAACTGAATAATTTATTCCTTGCCTGCTCATCCATATTATCTAGTGTTATTAGGAACCTGTAGCTTTGCATCCCGAATTTTTGTGCCTTAATGTATGTACTGTATCCTTGTATAACTCGATTTTTTTCTAGACCTTTTATTCTTAGTGCTATCGTACTTGCTGGTTTTTTTAGGTGCTTCGCAATTTCTACTGTCGACATACGTGCATTATTTGAGAGTATCGACAATATGTTTTCGTCTAATTCATCTAATTTTTCCTGCTCCGGCTCCTTACCAAAATATGGGGATTGAAATTTAGTATTTTTTTGGCTGATAAGATAGTTTCTCATATTCTGTCGAAGCTCAGTCCTAATGGATATGGTGTTATCAACTAAATATTCTCCGTACTTGTTAAGTATCGAATAATATATTTTGTTGAATTGGAATACACTTTTGCACATAATTCCAAAGATAATATCATACTTACCCCCAACAATAGCAATCCAATAAACTTCTGGAATGCTTTGGAGATAGGATAATATCTCCTGCTTCTTCTCTTCATTGATGCCTGATAATCTGTTATATACGGCAAATCCAGTATATCCTAGCTTGGTGAAATTAACTAATGCAGTATATCGTTGTATAATACCCTTTTTCTCTAGCTGTTTTATCCGGTATATTACTGATTCTTTTGATAATTGACAGACTTTGCCGATATCATTGAAGGTTGCCCTAGCGTTAAGATCAAGTTCAGCAAGGATTCTCTTATCTTTAATATCTAGGTTCATTATTGCACTACTAACATATTTGATATATAAATATTGTGGAAAATGAAATAATTTTATCAATATATTTAATAATTCACATATCTACTATATAGTAAAAACATTAATAAAAAGAGGTGGATAAAATGACAACGAAAAAAACTCGTGACTTCATCAAGAAAAGCGCAAGAGTAATCGCGCTATCAGCAGCACTGCTGGCATCAAAACCGACAGCTGCACAAGAATGGGGAAAAGTCAAGGCAAGCATAAGCCCACAAGATGCACATGCACTCTACATCACAGAAGGCGGTGCAACACTAACAGACAAGATAGCAGTATACGGATTTGCAGATATAGAAGCAACACCACAAGGAGCGCTAATACCAAAAAGCATATACGGAGAAGCAAGAATAACATACAAAATATTGGATGGGATACACGCAATAGCAGAACACAACGATGGAACAGACTACATAGGAACAACAAGACTGGGAATCGCAATAAAACCTGGCCTCGGAAAAGATAGTTTCACATTCATCAAACTATTCCCATACGAGACGTCAGGGATGAAGGGACCGCAAGCAAGCCTATTCACATCACACAAACTAACGGATGAGATAGAAGCATCCATACTAGTCGATTACAGCACACAACCAAAAACGTTCTACATAGAACCGACACTAACATACAAAATAGACGACAAAATAGAAGGATTCATACAACTAAGAAGCTTCGGAAAAATAAGCGAAACAGAATTCACACCATACATAGGAATAAGCTATAGCCTGTAATTAATTTTTTCTTTTTTAGAAATAATAAGTTTCCCTCTAGAAACCTTGAGGAATATTCTAGAGGGAATTGTGATAAATTGATAGTTATGCTGGATGAATATTAAAAAAAATTTTGCCTTCACTTGTCGTTGGGGGTGATGAGTGAAGGCAAAGAATTACATCCATAACGGATCGTGAATTCCTTGTGATTTTTGTGATAAAAATATAAAAAAAATAGTTGTACTTATCGTACAATCTCTATTCCAAGCTCAT
>CAZQDS010000019.1:0-13715 GCA_964591655.1 uncultured Methanosarcinales archaeon | reverse complement strand
ATGCTACATGTTCGGGGACACAATGCCCGTCATATAATGCCTCGGGGATGATTAGAGGTGCAAGATACTTCAACGGTTCACAGAACTATTCATTCCCTGTATTAGGGCTGCCATCAGGCAATTCTGCTAGGACGATATGCTTATGGACTAAGCCTGCATCAGTATCAGCAGGATGGCACTGGGCAATATGGTATGGTATTGGTTCAGGGAATGGAGCATTTGCCATAGGAAGGAATGCCGATACATTAGTAGGTTCAAGTTATGGCGATAATCTAATGGTCAGTAGTTTTTTTACGGCCGGATCATGGTATCATCTATGCCTTAAATACAATAGCACGCATGCCACATTATATTCCAATGGGACAAATGTCACTGCACCCACAGCAAAATCATGGAGCACAACTCTGAGCAGTGCACATATAGGAAAATATGGCGTGGCAGCATCCGAATACTGGGATGGAACTATAGATGAATTGGCGATATGGAACCGTTCACTGTCTGATGCCGAAATACTTGCATTATACAACTACACAAAAAATAATTTCTATGCAGTATTCCAGAGCAGGAGTTATAGCAATTACACAAATATAACATGGAATGTCCTTGCAACAAATAATCAGTCATTATCACTGTTCGCAACAAGCAATTTCACATTCAGGATTTTCGGGAATACGGCCCCTGTCATGAACACATCGACAATCCTTCCGACAACAGCATATGTGAATAATACATTAAGAGGATATTGCAACGCGACAGATTTTGATCTTAACAATGTATCATATTTTTATAGATGGTTCCTCAATGGAACAATAAATGTTACAGGAAACACATCACCACAATCACCGGGCTTAGAGGTGAATGTCGCGAACATATCATCATCCTATCTTGTGAAGGGACAGAATTGGACACTAGAATGCAAGGCAAACGATGGCAACGTAAACAGCACAGCGATGAACAGCTCAGTGACTACGATACAAAATTCGCTCCCTACAATCACCTCTTCAAGAATATCCCCTACTAGCCCATATACCAACAATACACTCATAGGATACTGCAACGCAACAGATTGGAATACAGACAATGTGTTCTTCTTCTACAGGTTTTTCGTCAATGGAGTGGTCAATGCTACTGGGAACACGTCACCGCAAGCGCAGGGCGTCGAAGTGAATGTCGCAAACATCTCTACAGCATATCTCGTGGATCTACAGAATTGGACACTAGAATGCACAGCTAATGATGGCAGCGCAAACAGCACAGCATTGAATAGCAGCATCGTGACAGTGCAGGGCATCACACTTGTGAATCTTATACTCCCCGCAAACGGCAATACTTCCGTCATCTCTCCAGTCTTCTTCATCTCCAACGCTACAGACAATCAAGAGATAATGAATGCCACTCTTTACACCAATGAATCTGGCTCTTGGGCCGCCAAGGAGACTAGATGGAATGGAGAGATACCATATAACGATACAAGTTTAATAGCGCTGTATCATTTCAATAATGAGTCCGCATATGGCGAGAATAGTACTCTTGTTAGAGATTGGACAGGTTTGAGTGGCAATACTACATGCACCGTCTGTCCAAATTTCAGTAGTTCAGGAAAATTCGGCGGCTCCCGTCTTTTTAATAATGTGTCGACAGAGTTAAACCTTGGAACGGGTTTCTCAAGTCGAGGCGCATTTACTGTATCCTTTTGGGCATATCAGACAATAGGCCAAAATGGGAGTGATAAGGGACTTATGATTAAGGATAATCAGTGGTGGATTTCTTGGCGTATCGATAATCAGTTGCAATTTCAGATAGACCAAAGTCCGTGGACCGGACTATTCGGAAGCACGAGTATGGCGAGCGGTAGATGGTATCATCTTGTTGTTACTCATAATGATACTAGCTCCAATTATACGGCCACTTATATTGACGGAACATTAGATGATTCAGGTACGTTATCAATTCCTAGCAATCCTTCAGGCGTGGTCTATCTTGGAAGATCCGATACAGGACATTATTTTGGTGGTTTAATTGATGAGTTAGCATTCTGGAACCGCACATTGTCCGCCACAGAAGTCATGGCACTATACAACTACACGCGAGCAAGATTCTATCCTACATTCCAGAACAGGAGCTACTCGATAGGGCAAGGGGTCACATGGAACGTTCTTGTAGTCGACAATAAGTCACAGTCTTATTGGGCTTCAAGCAATTACACATTCCGGATATTGACAAATTCTGCGCCAGTAATGAACACATCAACCATTCTTCCTACGACAGCATATGTGAATACTACGTTGATAGGATACTGCAACGCGACAGATTCAGACAATAATAATTTGACATATCATTATAGGTGGTTCCTTAACGGAACATTGAATGCGACTGGAAGTGTCGGGACATTCACACAAGGTGTAAGAATAAATGTGGCTAATATCTCCACTTCATATCTAGTCATCGGACAGAATTGGACGCTAGAATGCAAGCCGGATGATGGGACAGTGAATGGGACAGCAATGAACAGTTCCACAACAACCATACAGGCGAGGGTGCCGGAGACAGTCACTCTAATCAGCCCAGCAAACATGAACTATACAGTTCATGAGAGAAAACCAGTATTCCAATGGAACCCGACAAGTCTTACGACATACTATGAAATAAACGTGACAAGCAACAATTGTCAGAACATAAATTATAATATTACTGCACCACAAGCCAATTATACACCGACTTCAGAATTATGCCTGAGATCAGAAGGGTACAATACATATTATAATTGGAGCGTGAGAGCATGCAGCCCGGATACGTGCGGCAATTGGTCTAATATGTGGAATTTCTCTATTGAGCCGTTCGTAGAATTAACATTGACAGTCAATAGCATAGACTTCGGCAATATGATCCCCGGACAAGAAAAGGACACATCATCAGGCACTCCGCCACCATTCATAATAAGAAATGACGGGAATGTGGCAGCAGACATGGTCAACATCACTGTAAACCAATCGATGTGGCAATCAGTAGGTTTAGGCAATGAATATTTCCAGGCAAAAGCCAACATCTCTGAATCCGGAAGTTTCAACACAACTTCATCATTGATGGAATGGTTCAACCTGACAGCCAATAATCAATCAATAATCAGGCAATTGAATTATTCAGACACCAATGATACTGCAGCGATAGATATCAGGGTAAAAGTCCCTTCGGCCGAGCCGTTCGGCGCAAAGAATTCAGCGATATTATTCACTTGGGTGCAGACACCATGAGAAAGAATATGATACTCGGAATGTGCATGTTCATCATCCTATTTGCATCATTAGCTGCAAATATAAATGCATTAGGTGTCGCGCCATCAAGAGAACTAATACCATACGATACGCAAGAGCACACATTTACAGTAAGGGCTTTGAACAATGGCAATGATGACATAAAGGTAGCGGTATACTTGAGTGGAGAATTGGCCGGCTATGCGACTGTTGATACCAATATGATGATTGTTAATAAAGGAGAAGAAAAGAGTTTCAAGTATACTGTGAAGCTTCCTGAAGGATTACCCCCAGGACAGAAAACATTAGATGTGGTTGTCGCACAAGTGCCTGATGAATCATTTGATGGGGCATCAACGGTCAATGCTGGATTGATAGCCATACATCAATTGAAGGTAGATGTTCCATACCCTGGACAATTTGCTGACGGAGAACTATATGTATCTAACAGCAAGAAAGGAGAACCTCTGGTATTTACTGTATCATTGATAAATAAAGGGAAAGATAAGCTAAATGCAAAAGCAGACATCGTGATCAAGGGACCTACAAATGAGCAGATAAAGAGATTCGAGCTTGGAGAGATAGCTATTGAAAGCGGTGTTCAAGGAAAGATAGAAGGACAGATACTCAACGAGTTGAATCCTGGAGAATATATCGCTGAAGCGGTAGTGCAATATGGCCCTGAAACAAGGATATTCAGGAAAAATTTCTATAGTGGAGACATGATAGTTGATATTAATTCAATCAAGGCAAAGGATTTCAGGCTTGGAACGGTAGCGAAATTTGACATAGAGATAGAGAACAAGTGGAACCAGCCACTGGACGTCTATGCAGACATGACAATAATCGATAGTGCAGGGAATGAGATAGAACAATACAAGACGGGGACATCAAGGATAAACACTCTGGCAAGGGATGTGATAAACGCTTATTGGGACACTGAAGGCATAGGTGCAGGAAATTATAATGTCAAGATAATCCTTAATTATGCTGGGAAGACAAATGAGCGTATTATGAGTATGGTCGTAGGGATAGATGACATAACAGTCGTCGATAGCCTATCAGGACTTGCCACAGGAACAGCATCAACAAACAAAGATGCTAAATTCAATGTCGTCATAATATTGCTCATAGTCCTTATAGGAGTGAATATCGGATGGTTCGTCTATTTCAAAATGATGAGAAAACCTCCTAATGCTCCCCCTCAACCCCCTCAAGCAAATATTCAATCAAACAATCAAATTTAAATAGGATATTTTAATCCTAAGAATCATGGGCGTGTAGCGCAGCTTGGATAGCGCGACAGCCTTCTAATCGAGTAAAATCGATAAGCAAGCTGTAGGTCCGGGGTTCAAATCCTCGCACGCCCGTAGTGAAACGAAGCAGTGCGAGTCCCGAACGTAAGTGAGGATACTCGCACGCCCGTATATTTCGTCTTGCCCATAATTTTTTATCACATAAAATGAGACTTAGCATAATCGTCCCGGCATATAATGAGGAAGAGCATATCGAAAAATGCTTGAAGTCCCTTTCTAGGCAGAAGAACAAGAATTTCGAACTGATAATAGTCGATAATGATAGCACTGACAGGACTATAGAGATAGCCAAAAAGTATTCTCATAACATCTATATAGAAAAAAAGAGAGGTTATCATAATGTGGTGAGAAGAGGCGTCTTGAAATCGAGCGGAGACTTGATCGCTGTCTGTGATGCTGATGGCATCTACCCGAAAGATTGGACACAGAAGGTCTATGACACGTTCAATAAACACAAGGACATAGTCGCATTCTATGGGTCCATAAGGCTTCACGACGTGAATAAGTATACGAGAAAAATTTATGAGAAGATATTCTACAATTTCATGGTATATATGAAAAAAAAAGGTATCGATGTCTGCAATGGCCCTAATTTCGTTTTCAAGAAGAGCGCATATAAGAAAGCAGGAGGATACGGCGACAGGGTATATAATCAAGCAGGCGTGGATATAGAGTTCGGGATGCGGCTGAAGAAGATCGGAAAAATAATCTTTGTGCCTTCGATATTCATGTGGGGATCTCTGAGGAGGGCAGAAAAACAAGGGTTGCTTAAGATGGTATACAATAATTTAGTAATGTACAATTCTTTCCTCAACAATAAAAAGGTGAAGGAAACATATGATGATTATAACATAAAGGATTGAATGCTCTTTCTAAATAATATCGCAATATTTAAAAAACGTCTTGCCTATCTTTCATCATGCGTATTTCGTGGAAAAACTGGATTACAATAATATTCATTCTAGTCGGGATTGCGGGGTTATATTTCATATTGAAGGAATATAGCCTGAAAGAAATATTCGATACGTACAGGAATTTCAATCCGTTGATACTATTATTTTATGTGATTGCAGTATTTTCAATATTCCTTGTCCTCACATGGCGGTGGGATGTCATATTGAAATCTAGGAACATAAAGATACCTTTCAAGAAGCTGTTCGTCTATAGGATAATAGGCACAAGCATCAATTTTCTTACTCCGGGCCCAAGAGTTGGCGGAGAGCCTACTCAAGCGACATTGATGACAAAGCATGATGTAAATTTCACAGAAGGCTTGACCACTATAATGATTGACAAGATAATAGACACGACAACTTCTGGGCTATTGTTCATAATAGGCGTGATACTTGTAGGGATAAAATACAGTTATTCTACACAACTGAAGATCACTTTCACGATACTCGGCGGCTTGTTCCTGCTGATAATAGGATTATTCTATTACAGGATGCTGACGAACAGGCATTTCTTCCTCAGGATTTTCCATATACTACGATTGGATAAGATAAAGAAAAAATTCTGGGCAAAGACTGAGAAAAAAATCGAAGAGATGGAACTGATGATGATAGAGTTCTATAAGCATAACAATCAGGCATTCATGAAGGCATTAGGTATAAGCGTGCTCTCTTGGATCGCCATGTTTTTCGAATATAAATTCGCGACACAACTCATAGGAATAGACGTCGGTGCTGTAGAGATATTCTTCATCGTATCATTCATAGGAATGGCAATACTCTTCCCGATACCTATGGCTATAGGAGTATTGGAAGCAGGGCAGATATCTGCATTTGCATTGATAGGGCTGCCGATAAGTGCCGGCGTGGCATTGGCATTCCTGGTCAGGGCAAAAGACATAGTGACTGCGTTGATAGGATTGGTCCTTTTGGCATTCTATGGATTCCATGTATCCAAAGTCGTCAAGAAGAAATACAAGAACAAATCGGAACCTTTGGGTGAGGATGCAAAGATGAAAGAGCCTCTTGATGAACGTTTGAGAAAGATGAGGACAAATAAAAAATAATAACATGGCCAAGATATTATATTCTATAATGGGAGAAGGGAGAGGACACAGCACCAGAAGTGTCGCATTGATACAGAAACTTGAAAAGAAGCATGAGATAAAGATAATAGTTGCAGGTAAAAACGCTTACGATTATGTGAAAGGGTACTATCCTGACGCGATAAATTTTGAAGGAGTGAAGCTATTCTATAAGAAGAATAAGGTCGACAGGCTAAATACTGCAAAACATTACATAAAAGATTTTTTAGCGAAATACCCGAAAAGCCTCAAGATAATCTATGATACTATAAGGGATTTCAAGCCCGACATAGTAATAACGGATTTTGAAGGGACAGTCGCCTATGTCGCGAAAACATTAGGGTACAAAGTCATATGTGTATGCAATAACCATTCATTGACAAAATTAGAATATGATGTCCCAAAAAAATATAAGGCAGATTATATGGAGACGATATTCATAGTCAAGGCCATATTCCCGAAGGCAGATTATCATCTCATAACGACGTTCTTCTATCCGCCTATAAAAGAGGATAATGTTTATCTTTTCCCGCCAATACTCAGAGATAAGATATTAAGGCTCAAACCCCATAATTCAGGTTATATACTTGTATATCAGACTTCCGACAGCAATGAAAAACTTATACAGCAACTGAAAAAGGTCAAGCAAAAATTCATAGTCTATGGCTTCAACATAGACAAGAGAGACAATAATCTGTTATTCAGATCATTCAGCGAAGACAGGTTCATAAAGGATTTGGAAGGATGTCGTGCATGCATCGCCAATGGCGGGTATAGCTTCATAAGCGAGGCTTTAAGCCTTCGCAAGCCTATAATGAGCATTCCCATAAAAGGACAGTTTGAGCAGATACTGAATGCATTATTCATCAAAAGACTTGGTTATGGAGAGATGCATGATAGTGTGAACGTGACAAAAATAAGGAGTTTCATAAAAAACTTGAAGAAATACGAATCCAACCTAAAAGGTTTCAAGAGAGAGGATAATTCTAAGATATTGAAGAAGATCGAGGAGATAATAGAAAAAGAGGTTAAAAAATGAACAAGATAATCATGAGATTATACATAATATTGCCATTCATCTTTCCTTTCTTGCTGCTCACAAAAAATGAATGGGTTATTGCATTAGGGATTTGTGTGCTCATAGCAGCAACACTGTTGATGGGGTATAGGACGCGCGAATGGATAGTTCTTATTGTAGGGATAATATTCGGCATACTTGCAGAAATCGGAGGAGATATGATATATAAGCTCCAATACTGGGAACAGGGAAGCTTTTTCGGGATACCTGTATGGTTGCCTTTCCTTTGGGGTTACGGGTTCTTATATATAGGAAGGATAAGCGCATTAATTGTGAAGGGGAAGAGATAAATATAAGAAAAATTAAAAAAATAAAATAATCATTTCTTTGAGACTTTCTCTTCCTTCATGACCATCTTAGCAATCATGAATACAACAAATGCTACGACGATGAAGTTTATCAAAGCGCCAAGGAATGCTCCCCAGCTTATAACTATAGGACCTAATGCAAATTTTGCCTCTTGCCATGCGCCGCCAGGTATGAATGGCGTGATTATCGGCATTATCACATTGTTCACAAGTGATTGCACAAGTGCAGTCGCTGCGACACCTATGATGAATGCTACAGCAAGTCCCATCACTTTATACTCATTCAAAAACTCCTTGAATTCCTTTAATAGTTTTGCCATTTTAGCCTCCTCACTCTACCCATTTAACATTCTTAAAATTGTACTTTGTAGCCACAAGTATCAGATCTACAAGCCACCAAACTCCAAGACCGCCGATGGTTATAAGCTTAAGGATTCCTGTCCCTACTTTTCCCATTATGAACCTGTCAACGCCAATCCATCCAAAAACCACAGACATAACAAGGCATAAAACCCAATTCACTTCCCTAACATTGCTACTAGACGTAGTAGACCTTTTAGCTTTCTTCTTAGCCATAATATCAACCCCCAATACAATAATGTATATCAAGAGGGTTTTTAAATGTAGTGAAAAAAATAAAAGAAATAAAAAAGATGAAACAAATTAATTCTTCAACGCTGCATGTGCGGCCGCCAGTCTTGCGATTGGCACCCTATATGGTGAGCAGCTGACATAGTTCAATCCTGTGCGATGGCAGAATTCTACTGAGCTTGGTTCCCCGCCGTGTTCTCCGCAGATTCCTAGCTTTATGTCTTTTCTTGCCTTCCTTCCTTTCTCACATGCCATCTGTACAAGCTGACCTACGCCAGTCTGGTCGAGTACTGCAAATGGATCCTTCTCATATATCCCTTTCTTTATGTATTCTGGCAAGAATTTTGCTATGTCATCTCTTGAGAATCCTAATGTCATCTGCGTCAAATCGTTTGTTCCGAAACTGAAGAATTCTGCCTCTTGAGCGATTTCATCTGCAGTAAGTGCTGCTCTTGGGACTTCAATCATTGTCCCGATCATGTAATCCACTTTAACAGTGTATTTCTTCATGACTTCTTCAGCGATCTTCTTTATTATTTCTTTCTGGTTCTTTAATTCCTCTGTTTTTCCTACTAGTGGAACCATTATCTCTGGCTTAACATCAATTTTTTGTTTCTTCAACTCGCACGCTGCTTCCATTATTGCCTGTACTTGCATCTCTGTAATCTCTGGGTATGTTATTCCAAGCCTGCATCCCCTGTGCCCAAGCATCGGATTGACTTCATGTAGACTCTCAGAAATCTGGACAATCCATTGCGGAGTCACTTTCAAGACTTTTGCCAATTCTTCAATCTCCTTCTTCTCTTTCGGCAAAAACTCATGCAATGGAGGGTCTAGCAGTCTTATTGTCACAGGCAACCCATTCATCTCCTTGAATAATCCTATGAAATCTGCCTTCTGATAGGGGAGAAGTTTCGCTAATGCCTTCCTTCTTTCAATCTCGTTGCTTGCGACAATCATCTGTCTCATCGCGAGTATCCTGTCGCCTTCAAAGAACATGTGTTCTGTCCTGCATAATCCTATCCCTTCTGCACCGAATTCTCTTGCAACTTTCGCATCCCTTGGAACATCTGCATTCGTCCTTATCTTCAACTTCCTGAACTCATCGGCCCACTTCATCAATGTCGCGAAGTCTCCAGAAAGGTTTGGCTCTACCAGATTCAACGATCCCTTGAACACTTCACCGACTGAACCGTCAAGTGTTATGAAATCCATTTCTTTTAATACGATATTCTTTTTCTTGATTGAGAGTGTCTTTGCTTTCTCGTCAACTGTGATTTCTTGGCATCCTGAGACACAGCATTTGCCCATACCTCTTGCGACGACTGCAGCATGACTCGTCATTCCTCCTCTTGCAGTAAGTATTCCTTGAGAGACAGACATTCCGATCAGATCTTCTGGACTTGTCTCTGTCCTTACAAGAATAACCTTTTCCTTCTTCGCAATCTCTTCAGCACGCTCTGCCGTGAAAACTATCCTTCCGACTGCTGCGCCTGGAGAGGCTGGCAAGCCATTTGCAAGCAACTCTCCCGTCTTCTTTGCTTTCGGATCGATCTGTTTGTGCAATAATTGGTCAAGACTCTCCGGAGACACTCTTAATATTGCGGTCTTCTTATCGATCAATTTCTCATTGACCATGTCGACTGCAATCTTAACTGCAGCATGCGCGGTTCTCTTTCCATTCCTCGTCTGCAACACATATAATTTTCCTTCTTGTATCGTGAATTCCATGTCTTGCATGTCCTTGAAATGCTTCTCCATCCTGTTCTTTATGTCAACGAGTTGCTTGTAAACGCCCGGATTCTGCTTTTCCAGTTCCTCTATATGCTTTGGAGTCCTTATCCCTGCAACAACATCTTCACCTTGTGCATTCATCAAATATTCCCCATAGAACTTGTTCTCTCCAGTGCTAGGATTCCTTGAGAAGCAGACGCCAGTTCCTGATGATTCTCCCATATTACCGAATACCATTGCCTGTATATTCACTGCTGTCCCTTTCAATCCTTTGATATCATTCAATCTCCTATAAGCTATTGCTCGAGGATTATTCCATGAACCGAATACTGCTTCCACTGCCATGTCTAATTGCGTCCTTGGATCCTCTGGGAATGATCTCTTAGTCACCTTAAGGACTAATGCCTTATAGTTCTTGACTAATTCTTTCAGATCAGAAGCGTTAAGCTCTGTATCAAGATGGACTTTCCTCTTGTCCTTTATCTTCTGCAATTCAACCTCGAAATCATGATGCTCGACACCCATCACGACATCCCCGAACATCTGTATGAATCTCCTGTAAGTATCATATGCGAACCGTTCATTCTTTGTCTTCTTGATCAATGTCTCAACTACAGCATCATTTATCCCTAGATTAAGGATTGTGTCCATCATTCCAGGCATGCTTGAAGCAGCGCCTGATCTTACTGAAACAAGAAGAGGATTTGTCTTATCATTAAATTTGGCGCCCATCTTTGTCTCAAGCTTCTTTATGTTCGCATCAATCTGTTCCTTCAATCCTTTAGGGAACTTCTTGCCCTGAACATAATACTGGTCGCAAGTCTCAGTCGTTATAGTGAATCCCGGAGGTACAGGAACGCCGAGACTTGTCATTTCAGCAAGATTAGCACCCTTGCCTCCTAATAATTCCTTCATCTCTTTCTTCCCTTCATCAAAGAAATAAACCATTTTTGCAGAATTTGAATCTGTCTTATTAACCTTAGTTGCCTTTACATCTTTTTTCTTCATATCCTTTGCCATCGTTTCACCTTTATAGAATATTTTAATTCCATTAAAATTTTTTATCGTCTATAAAATAAGACACAAGGCGCTTATTTATATAATTTGCGAAATGGAGAAAATAGGATTTATAAAGAAAGAAAAAGGGAAAATAAAAAAAATCAGCTTCTCTTAAACAGCTTAATTACGCCCCATATCAATAGCCACAATAACAAGAACGGCAATACATATGCTATTATGTATAACATCACGTTAAGGCTTTGCTTGAATGCGGACCATAAGTCGGCGAATGTCGCAAACACTACATTTGCATGTGTCGGCCTCTTCTCTTGCATGCTAAAACTAATTTGAGAATAGTCTATCTGCTCATTCTGGTTCTGCAATTGGTACTCTAATCCGCTGATGACATTCTTCTGATTGTATATCCTGTCCATCAATTTTATCTTTTCATCGACATTGTTTGAAGAAGCATATAGTTTCTCATAACTGTCAAGCCTTGCCTTCTCTGCAACAATCACATCCTGAAGCCTCACATATGATCCTGTTATGTCATTTGCACGCTCGCTGAACGACTGCACATCACCTATGCTCTTAAGCTGAGTCACTAACGCATCATACTTGTCTGTAGGCACATTGATTGTATAATAACCATTATTGTATCTGCCATATGCGGCATTCACATTCTCATTAGTCAATATCGCATCATTGCTCTTGACGTAAGATCTCATATCAGTCTCTGCCTTATCCCAATCCTTGACTATCGTGCTCATCGATGCAGTCTTTATTATTATCCTGTTAACGACTTCAGGCATGAGGCTATTCCCAGTATTAGGATAATATGATTCCCTATATGCACCAGATCCTGAAGCATAATCCATAGAATTCACAGATAATGAGCTTGTCCTCATCATACTTCCCCCTCCCGCTATCATGAAGAAGACCATGAAGAAGCCGAAAACAAACAACACTATCAAAAGCCAGTTATCCTTTATCTTACCGAATTGTTCCTTTAATCCCATAAGTATCACCGCTTATCGTAGAATCAAAACAATATATAAATATTCTTATAGTTTCTATCATGATAGTAGCTATAATACATTTAACTCTAATTCGACTATCGCCTCAATATGCGGTGTCTGAGGGAACAGATCGAACATTGCAACGGATTTCAATTTGTATCTTGAGAATTTCTTCAAGTCCTTGCCTAATTGCTCGACATTGCATGAGATATAAATGATGTTTTTTGGCCTTATCCTGTTCAATTCCTCAACAGTCTTATGATGCATGCCGCTTCTTGGAGGATCTGTGATGACAAATAAAGGATTTTCAAGACGCAATTTCTTAAGGCTTGCCGCATCCAATAATATCGCTTCAGCATTCTTTATCTTATTCTTTTCGATATTGACCTTTGCAGAATCTATACAGTGCTTGTCGCTCTCGACTATGAATACTTTCTTGAATGAGCCGGAATTATTTATCCCGAATGTGCCCACTCCAGCATATAAGTCCAGAAGATTCATGTTTTGAGTCTTTTCAACACCATGATTCTGTATCAATCCATTAACATATTCATGCATCTTCTGTGCCATCGCAGTATTGTTCTGGAAGAAACCTTGGATGGAATATTCGAAAGTCTTCCCTAAATAATCCTCATTGACCATGTCGCTTCCCTTGACTACAAAGAACTCTTCTGAAATTGATGAATCAGTATCTTTAGGGACATAAGTTATTATTATGCTGTCTGCAGAACTATTCTTTGCGAACTCCTTAATCTTCTCAATTGCCTCAGCGGTCTTGTTAGAATCCTCATTCAACACGAATGATATCGAAGAGGAATTGCTCGGAGTCCTTATGACAGCATATCTATATGTGCCTGTTTTTCTTTGGACATCAAAAGCATCAACACCTTTGAAATATTCCCTCACCTCTTGCAATAATTGATTCAGCTTGTCATTGCTTATAACGCATCGCTCTACGTCGACAACACTCTTCCAGTTGCCCTTCTCTCTCAACCCTAATCCGATTGGATGAAATATGAAATCCATACGATTACGATAATGGAATGGAGAATCCGAGAAGACTTCTATCGAATCGACATCGATTCCTGTATTCCTTGAAACGACAAGTCTCTTATTCTCAAGTTGCTGTCCATATTCAATGTGCTGACTAGAACAACCGCCACATTTCCCGAAGTAAGGACATAAAGCATCTGCCATAGAAAAGAGGGATTATTGACGTTTAATAAAGATTATCATTAAACATTAAGAAAATTTATAATCTTAAAATGTTTTTTACGATCATGGGAAGAAAAACAAAATATGCTTTTGTTTGGATAATTAAACTTCTTAAAAAAAACAACATAGAATTTCGTATAACAGGAGGTCTTGCTTCAAAAATTTATGG
>CAZQDS010000018.1:0-13982 GCA_964591655.1 uncultured Methanosarcinales archaeon | reverse complement strand
CTTTCAGCTCCTTTTCGCGTTTCTTCCAGTCTATTACTCTTGATTTCTTTTCCGCATATCTGCATGCACTGCATATGCCTTCTTTGTCAAATGTTATCCTAGGCCGCTGGTTTGATATTACACAACGTTTGCAGAACTTCACTTCTCTTGGAAGGTCATACTTCTTTATTGTGTCTTTCTTCTCTATCTTCACTTCTTTCTTGAACTTAAATTCTATCTCAGGTAATTCAAAATCTACCATTTTTCCCCTCCAAACCCCTTTTTTCTCGTGATAAAAGAGCATCACTCATCTTCAGCCATTTCCTATAAAAGCCTATACCCCACTGTCCGCTTCTTTCAGGATGAAACTGCACGGCCAAGACATTGTCTTTCATTATGCCGCTGCAAAATCTTTCCTCATAATCAGTGTGAAATAATGCCATCTTTTTGTCTGTTGGCTTCGGATAATATGAATGCACAAAATATGCATATCCATCATCAAAAATGGCATTTTTCGGAATTGCAGTATTCCACCCTACATGAGGCACTTTTCCTTTCCGGAATTTGACGACGCTGCCTTTGAACACGCACAATCCTTTTGCACTCCTGTCCTCTTCACTTCGTTCAAACAGGACTTGATATCCTATGCATATCCCTAAAAAGGGTTTGCCTAAACTGATTGATTCCAGGATGGCCTTGTCTAGCTTGCTTTTCTTGAGACTCTTCATTATGAATCCAAAATTCCCCACTCCTGGTAGAACGACCTTATCGGCTTTCCTTACCTCATCGGGGTTTGAAGTCACCAATACTTCCTGCCCCAAATATTCTAGTATGCTCTTCACGTTATGTATGTTGCCTGCACCATAATCAATAATTGCGATCATTGTTGAAAATCGGTTCACTAGATTTATATACTTTATGTAAAAATTTCCTTAAAATATAAGAATAAATTTATAAATAAGTTAATATTTTAAGACATTATGATTCAAATAGATAGAAAAGATAAGATAATAATAAGGGAATTACATAAAAATTCAAGGACTTCACTCACAGAGCTCTCAAAAAAAGTGGGATTGTCAATAGATTCTGTAAAAAAAAGGATGGAGAAGATGAAAAATAATAAGATATACAGATTGACATGCCTTATAAGCCACAGGACCTGCGGATTCAATAACGTAGTCAATGTGATGATACGCCTACAGAACATAAACGACGAAAAATACAATAAATTCATAAATTTCCTAAAGAACAACCCTTATGTTACAGAAATATTCGCAGTATCCGGAGAATGGGATCTTTCTATAGTATTCATATCAAAAGACGCCATAGACCAAGATAGGATAAGCAAGAGCATCAGGCTAAAGTTCGGAGATATAATACAATCATGGAACGAATCATTGACAACAAAATGCTACAAGTTCGAAGAATACGACGATATTGGATTTTTAGGATTCGATGAGAAGAAATGAAATTATAGCATAATACGTTTGGCACTAATTATCAATCTTGATTGTAATATTTTCCTTTACTGGATACATAATAATACCATAATAAGGCTGAACTGACAGTAACATAATATAAAAACCATAGCATCATATAAAAAATATAACATGTCAAAAACACCGATCAAACCTCAGAAAATTGATTGAAAAAGATAAGACAGCCTATGGCTGGTACAAACAGAATACTAAATTATAAAGATTTTCTAAAAATACAAACTATATGCGCTGACTTTGAGGCATTTCGGAGAAATACCTGAGTTAGATCTGACAGCACCAAGAACAAATAACGTGAGACACCTGTAAAGACATAATATTTATCTCTCATACTTTTGAGACCGAATAATCCTTTTACTTCGAAACCATACCTACGCATCTCATTAGCACGCCATCCAGATTTATGAATCTGAAAAATATTATTATCATACTCATCCTGCGGCATAAATCCGTTAGGAGTTAAAATTATAACTCTCTTCCTAGCAATTTTTTTCATAGCTTTAATCAATTTTATACCGTCTTTTTTGCTCAAATGCTCGATTAAATCTGAAGCTATAACACAATCAAAAGAATTGTTTCTAAATTTTTTAGCTATATCTAAAGCATTCATCTTATAATACTTATTATGAATCTTTTTCAAACGACTGGCCTTTAAACTAGGCGAAAACATATCAATACCAACTAAATATCTTCCTCTAGAAAAATATTGAATAGGAGAATCATTACCACAACCCACATCTAATATAGTATTACATCCCTTTAATTCTTCTGTTAAAATACGCCTGTAGCTAGGGAATATACGCCAATAATATGCATCATATAACTTAACGAACAACTTTTTCATATAGAGAGGAAAAATAACAGTTTTATAAATTTGACGATTAATAAAAAGATACGGAGGCTGAAAATCGGAGACATAAGTTAAGAGATATGAGTTGCCTAAATTTCTTGGAAAATAGATTTGAAATCAGAAACAAGAACATCTCTTTTTTTTATCGCATATTGATCCAACATGAATTTGCGAATATCTTTTAATAACCTATTTCTAAAAGCAGCATTTTTTTCTAATTTCAATATTTTATCCAAAACTTCTTTTTCACTATTACAAACTAAAAAAGAAAGATGTTTTTTTATTCCAAAATAGTTACCTATACCAAACTCTAGATTATCTAAAAAAAACACTATTGTGCCGTTAAATAATAATTCTAATCCTAGAGTGGAAGAAGCATTTACAGCATATTTAGGTATATAAGATAACATTTTATCTGTACACAACGATATGTCTTTATCTAAAACCTTATCTCTAGTAATGCTCTCCCAAGGATGCGGCTTAAAGATCAATTGAAACTCTCCAAAAATTCTACTGCGTCTAAATAGCCTATTGAATAAATTAGCAAAATGATAAAACGATACAAAGGTTTGAGATATAAAAACTATGTTAGAACGGACAGGATATGATTCTAATACGCCTGTTAAAAATCTAGGATCAGGAAATATTTTCATCGAATTTTTTGGATAGTGAAACTGATTAGACAACATGTTGAGCGATTGATGATTATGAACTATTTTAAGATCAAACGATGGACGTGCCCGGCCCTTTTTCCATGGTAAAGCAGCATATATTTCAGAGACTATCTCATTAGTAAGAACAATCAACTTAGACCGATTCCTAGTAAAACCAAGTTGTAAGGCCAGAATATTCAATTCCGAATCTGTAAAGAAAATTTTATTACTTCGATTCAATTTATTTAAAGCCGCACGGTTTTTTAACCATAAAGGGTAGAACACATAAAAAAACAACTCTATGGATGGGCTCAAAAACTCCCCATAATCTTCATTATCATAAATATATTGGATTCTCATACTTGAATTCTTTCTATATTTGAAGTATTTGTATAAATTAAAAAAAAAATCTCTCATGTCGACATAATCAGTTAAGAATAAATGTTGTTTATCTAAAAACTGTTTAATATAATAATTCCACGATATTGACATGGGCGAATTATAATAAATTATATTAAACTTCGGATCATTATTCTTTAATAATAACTTAATAAAATTTCCCCAAAAAACATTATTATTATCTGATTTAGTATAATGCCGAAAATTACTAAAAATAATTTTTTTATTAAGATGATGATTTTTTCCAATATTAGAAAATGCTGAAAGCACTGATTCAAAAAAATATTGCCCCAATATGGCTAAAGGATATAAATACTTTAATCTGACTCTCCTATAATAAGATACACAATCAATACCTAAAGACTTATTAATATGAACATTAGGATACTTAGAAGTAATTTTATCTACCAAAGCGATGAGCGGAGAATGATATTTGACATCATTGTGAAAATTAATTCTTATTTGTCTACCACGGTTTTTCTTAATAATATCATCCAAGTTGTCCTTAAAAAATATAATGTGTGAAGCAAATAAAATAGAATCTTGTGGTCGAAAATACGCGTTATTAAATAGGAACTTTAACATGAACAAATCTTCATTGGAAAGCTTACCAAAAAAGGCTTTATCAATGCGCAATTCGTTCGATAATAAAGTTCCCATAACTTTAACATTAGCATCTTTTTCCCACCAAGGCACATACTTTATAGAAGTATCACCACAAATCAATTCATATAAATTTACAATTATTTTCACATCTGACATCTATTCACCTAATATACGTCCTACAAGATAATGACTAACGCTCCGACAATAACTCTTATCGCAATGATTTATCTACACGCATAATCTTAACCAACCATACCACAATATAATAACTAACTATAGGTATATATAGCCACCATCTTCTCGAAAATATCGCGAGCGCACACATAGCCAGGCTAACTATAGGAAACATAAAAAAATTATAAATTTTATGTATTTTAGAACTATATATTTTAAAATATAGTTCCAATGAAAACAAAAAGGAAACTAAACCAATATAAAAACACAAAACAAAAATCATATCAGAAGATAATATCATCCACATATTAAAAAAAGGAAAAAGTAACTTTGTGATTCTTAAAAAAAACAAAGTGATAAACCGGTATTTTTTTTGAATAAGATTGTGCGCCGTAAACATTACTATTAATAAAACAATCATCGCTAAAGAGCAAATAAATACTAAACTCTGAGAAAATATCAAAATATAAAAAACCCACAACAAAACCGACCCGAAGAATATACGTAAAAATATAGCCAAATAAACTATGTGTAATGAAATATGTTTGGGAATACGTATAGATGGTTTATCTTCTAAGGATATAGAAATAAAGTCATTAAAGATATATCCTGCCTCATAAATAGTTATTAGAACCACAAAATTAATACAGATAGACATAAAATAAAACGAGTAATCTGTTAAATTCGAAAATAATATTAGAGTCAATAATATGGGCAAATACCAATACAATGCATCTATAATAAACCTCCACAGATTTTGTATTTTTGAATTGCTATGCGTCAAATCCTTTATTCTAATATTTATATAATAAAGGAAAGGCATAAACAAATACGAGAGACTCCAATTATTACTCTTATCAATTTTATTTTTTCCAGATTTGAATTTCATTTTCTTTAACTAAATAAGTTTTTTTAAACAATCTGACTAGACCCCTTTCTTCTATAGGCTTATCCGTAAAATAAACCGAGTTATTAAAAGGAAAAATCGAAGTATAATATTTTGGAACGAATTCTTGCTTATTACATATATCGACTGCAGACTTTATTCCTGATATGCGATTTTTTTTGTCAAACAAAAACACACTAGAACATATAAGTCGTATATTGAGTTTTAGTGCAATCTGTTCAGCAGGTATTTCTGTACAGGCTGTAATCATAAAAACCACATCATACTTCTTTAATTTCTTTATCAATAATTTATTTAATTGTGGCAATACTATAAGAGGGAAATACACTTTATTAGCAAAATTTATCAAATCAGTTCGATACAATCTGTAGAACATAATTTTCAGAGAAAGTGAACGACGAATTCTCCCAGGTATAAAAAAACAATTATCAATTAATATGGATGCAAATCTCCTAAGATTGTAAGAGATGCCGCGATTGTTGCGATAATAATACTCTTTTATAAAAGTGAATGTATTATTAATTTTTTCATTAGAAATCGTGCCATCTAAATCCGTATACGCTACTGATTTGATTCTAGCTTCAGATTGGTTAATTATTTTTTTAATCACGTTATTCACGTTATCACAATATTATATTATAAAAATCAGGTAAATGCTTAATTATAAAAAATTAACGATGATATAAAGAGATATATGTCTGAGCATATATCTGAAAGATTATATCGGCTTTGAAATTTTTTTCATAATTTCGTTTCGCATTTGTAGCGAATACGTCTAACTTCTTATCATCATAAAGCAGTTTAAGTGATTGTTTGGATAGTTCCGACATTTTCTTTTTTTTGACAAGTTTGCCTGTTTGCTCATTTGATATCACATCTCTGACGCCTTCTATATCAAAAGCCACTACCGGTAAGCTAGCAGATTGAACTTCTACCAAAGTGTTAGGGCAGCCTTCACTTTTGGAGTTAGGATGCACAAATAGATCTGCAGCAGAATAATATTTGAACAAATCTGCTCGTTTTTGCCAATTTAGCAATTTTATATTTTTTACATTATGGGCATGAATCAAGGATTGTATTTTCATTTTTTGCTTGCCTTCACCAATAACTAAAAACAAAAAATTTGGTAAAGCAGCATTACTAGCAATAGATATCAGCGCTTTGATGAAGGGATAAATTCCTTTTATACTCTCCAGTCTACCAGAAAATAATAAAACTTTTTTAGTGGCCGGAATTCCTAGTTTTTTGCGTGATTCAATCTTAGACATAGGTATCAAAGAAGTTTCTATAGGGTTAGGAGCATATACTATTTTATCAGGAGATATTTTATAGTATGAGATTAATCTACGTCTCTCATCTTTATTTTCTACCATTATAATGTCCGCTAAACGTAACGATATAG
This sequence comes from uncultured Methanosarcinales archaeon, assembly GCA_964591655.1. Lineage (GTDB taxonomy): Archaea > Nanobdellota > Nanobdellia > Woesearchaeales > UBA9642 > UBA9642. The sequence continues at coordinate 7,516 of CAZQDS010000018.1, read as the reverse complement.
GATTCATAATACAATACTTATAGATAGAATATGGTAAACCTCTAAGAGTGAAACCTCCTCCCCTATGGTGAACTATGACTCTCTGATGATATTTTTTTAACAAAAATATTATTGGATCAGACATTATTAAATAGTAAGAATTTAAGTGCCATATTATTTTCTTAGGACCCCTGCATAAAAGTGAAATCTCACGCATCATAGATGTTGATGTTTCCAATGGTAAAAATGATTTAAAATCTCTGGGGAATAAAGTCATATAAAAACCCGCTTTATGTTTAACACGCAAAGGTTCTTTTATCTCTGAACTTAATGCAAATAGTTCCATATCAAACATGGCTGACTTCCTAATCATAAAATCAATATATCTAGAACTAAAATGATCTAAATCAACTATATTATTTATGTCTTTTTTAATATTATGGAATAAGGATTCGAAACTATGTGGCAAAACAAATATTACTTTTATTTTTTCTTTCCTATTTTTTTCTTTCTTGCTAAATATCATATCACACCTTAGTGTAAGCAGCGTCATATTCTTTAATGAGTTTTTTTGATATGGCATCCCAGCTTAGCTCAGAGAGCATTTTATGATAACCATTGACACCTAAAAATTTTCTATAACGCGCATCTAAAAGCAATTTTGAGAGAGTTTCAGCAAGTAATTTTTCATCATCAGGGCGTATTAAGATACCTGTTTTTTCATTTTCTATCACTTCGGATATGGATCCTACATCAGTACACACAATGGCTTTCTTAAAAGCATACGCTATAGGTATAACACCAGATTGGGATGCTTCGCGATAAGGCATAACCACAATAGATGAACGTTGAAATAAAATAGGAATATCCCTTTCCGGAAGGTATTTATTAATTATCTCCAAATGTTTTTCTAGATCCGGAGATATAAATTTTTTATAAGGCGTCATGTCGCCTTCTCCAGCAATTATTATTTTCAGATCAGGCACTTTTTTTATAACTAGCGGAGCTGATTTTAATAATATGTCTAAACCTTTGTATTTTAATATCCTGCCAAAAAACAACACGGTGTGAGCTTCTTCTATAACATTTTTCTTTTTCCATTTTAAAAAAAAGGAATAGTCACCATGCGGGTATACTGCTATCTTGTTCTTATCCACTTTTTTGGCTAACTCATTTTTCAGAACTTGCCCATGCACAATTATCCTCGTAGCATATCGATCTAAAATTTTATTCATCCAAATAGTTATCTTTCCACGAAAAAACTCCCCCGGATGTGATGAGATATCGTGTTGAGTTACAAAAAATTTTTTGTTTTTGAAAGAAAGTATTAAAGATACATACCAAGGATGGTTGTCTAGAAAATGTATCACATCAGGATTAATATGTCTTATTTTATTTATTAAATTATAAAAAGTAAAAAGATTAGCACTCAATAATGTGGTTTTTATTATATTAGGGGGCGCTTTAACTTTCAATAATTTGACTCTTTTGTCAAACAACATAGTCTCTGAATAATCCGGGATTAATACATATACCTTCTGGTATTTACACAATGCGTTAGCCAACTGTGACGCATACTGTAACATTGCACTTCGACCATATAATGAACATAACAATATTTTTTTCTCAAATTTTTTCACTGCAGGTTTTTTCATTTTGTGTCCAAAGATAATATCCTTATTTAAATTTGATGGATATACTTCCGATACCACATCGTAAAAGTTAACATAGTCCACATTTGCCTCGCATAATATAGCTTGCCTGTAGAATACTTTTGCTGTATCTTCGCCACATAATCATGATTTAGCATCGGCGGCAATTTCTCTTCTGCAAGCATCTGTTCGACCATGTCTTTCAACTCAGCATTCAGCCAATTCTCAATGGGCATGTTGAAGCTTTGTTTCTTCCTATAGAGTATCTCTTTAGGGAGCTTTCCTGCAAGAGACTTCCTCAATATGTGCTTCGTCCCATTGATCCCTTGTAGTTTCAATTGCGGAGGCATATGGAACGCGAACTCTGCTATCCGATGATCAAGCAATGGGACACGTGCTTCTATGCTTTTTGCCATAGTCATCCTGTCTGTCTTCATCAAGAAGTTCTCTGCTAAAATCCTTTTAGTGTCGAACAGCAATAGCTGTTGCATATACTGATTATTACTCAATGTATTATTATTCGATTTTTTAGACTCAAAATATATACTATTCAATCTATCATAATCGATGTCTTCGTACTGCTCTGAATTGAGCAAGAGCTGCCTCTCCGAATCGCTGAACACGCCGACAAGCGAATAATATGCCTTTGCCTTATTGTGCTTAATATTATTTATTACCTCATCACCACGCGTGTATGCTTCTTTCCCGAGATCGGAAGAATACTTATGGAATTTATCCCACACCTTTAAAGGCAATGCTCGGCTTAACGTTTTACCTATAGGCTTGTATAGTGAGACTTTGCTTGCCATGTTTGCCGCCTTCAAGAATCTATGATGCTCATACCCGGCAAACAATTCATCTCCACCATCCCCAGTGAGGACGACTGTCGATGTCTTCTTTGCAGATTCAGACAGCATATAAAGAGGGATCAATGCAGGGTCAGCTAATGGCTCATCTGTCTGCCATGCAATTTTTGGCAGTAGCTCGCAGACATCCGGCTCTATCATGAACTCTTGATGCTCAGTCCCGAACAATTCACTCACTTGCTTAGCATATTTTGATTCATTGACTTTTTCTCCATGCAGAAATGAAACATTATATGTTCGTATAGGAGCACCATTCCCAATCTCCCCTTTCGGCTCTCCTCTCATCTCTCCTTCTTTGCGGATCTCATGCATCATCGCAACGATTGCACTGCTGTCTATGCCGCCGCTCAGGAATACGCCAAGCGGAACATCGCTTATCATCATCTTCTCGACAGAATCTTTCAGCAGGTCCCTCAATCTCTCTTCATAATATTTTGAGCTTTGTGTCTTAGAATCAAAATTTATGTCTATATCCCAATATTTCTTTATCTCATATGCGCTTGTTTTAATGTTCAACTTCAATGAATGCCCAGGAAGGAGCCTTTTTATGCCTTTAAAGAATGTCTCTTCCAACGGGTTATATCTCAATGACAGATAATTGTTCAATGCTTCTACATTGACTTCCCTCTTGAATTCATCGTATTCTAATATGCTTTTTATCTCACTCGCAAACATCAATTTCTTGCCATTAGCATAATAATATAATGGCTTTATCCCCAACCTATCCCTGACCAAGATAAGAACCTGTTTCTTTGAATCGTATAATGCTATCGCAAACATCCCATTCAGATGCTTAACGAAATCTTCTCCATATTCTTCATATGCGTGGACTATCACCTCTCCATCACATGAGGTCTTGAAAGAATGCCCTTTTTTTATCAAGAAATTCCTCAACTCCTTGAAATTGTATATCTCGCCGTTGAATATCGTAAGGACTTCGCCTGATTCATTGGTTATTGGATAAATGCCTTTTTTTAGGTCGATTATGCTCAATCTCCTCATGCCTAGAGATATCTTCTCATCTGAATAATACGCAACATCATCAGGACCACGATAGATTATCCTATCAGACATGCGTTTCAGCAACACCTTCTCTTCCCAATTAAAACCTACTATGCCGCACATATTATTCACACATATTATTTTCTTTCATTCAATTTATTTTCTTTCATTCAATTTATTTTCTTTCATTCAATCTCTTACTAGATTATATTTTATTCAATCATCTTTTATTCAATACCATCTACTCAGACCTTTCATGCGATATCTCTTGATAAAGATCATAATATCTCCTTATTATCTTATCCCAATCGAATCTCTTCATCTTCAATAATGCATTGGCGCTCATCCTTTTCCTTAATGGCTCATTCCTGACGAGAACCCTTATCTTTTTGGAAAACAATTTAGGTGCATCCTTATCACATAAGAACCCGTCCTTTCCATCCTCAATCAAGTCAGGTATGCATGGGATGTCGCTTGCCACACAAGGCACTCCATAACTCATCGCTTCCATGACAACGCCAGGCAGTCCCTCTCCTTCTGCAGGAAGGACGAACAGGTCGCTTCCCTGATATAGCCTTGACATGTCCTTACGCCAACCTAAAAATAACACCTTGCCTGAAAGACCCATTTTCTTAGCTATGGAGATATATTTCTCCTTTTCAGGACCGTCACCAGCAAGGATAAAAACAACATCCTCTCTCTTCAAATCATGAGCCATCTGGATTATTTTCTCCACACCCTTTCTCGGGACCATCAAGCCCGCAAACAAGACAATTTTTGTCTTGACAGGAATATTGAATTCTTTATGGACATCTTTTCTTATCTTTTCCCTGCTAGACGAATTGACATCCTTCATGCTTATCCCAGTAGAAAGGACCTTTATTTTAGATCGGGACATCCCTGCCTTGAGGGCGTGCGGGACTAAACTATTGCCGTAAAGAGTTATCAGATTTGGAGTCTTGAATATTATCCAGCCGAACATCTTGTCATACGTCTTGAAAACGAAATCCATTCCCTTACCCATGCTGAAACTATATCCTGGAACAGTATCCATCGTCAATATGAGCTTTTTCTTGGGAAAAAACAGCTTCTTCACAAGGATTATCCAAAGGTTTGAGAAATAATAAGGGACCCACATGTGCACTATGTCGTTTCTCTTGAAAATCCTGAATGATTCTATAAGAAAGAATGGAGTAAAAGGAATCGGCTGCTCTGAATTTATGAACGGGATGTTGAATGTAGAATAATTGATTATCTCACTTTTCTTCAACAGCACATTATGGTGCAATGAATTATCCGCCTTCTTGAACAGTTTCTTCGGGAAAAACACCGTTGTGTCCACACCGAAATCAGATATCCCTGCACTTATCTCACATACTGGACGCTTTACTAATATTGTAGGGTTCACATAGCACACACGTAGAGGTTTCTTCTTTGTCATAACATATCACCGTCATATGATGCATAGGTAGTTAATTAATTTTACGAATATAAACTACATATGTATACCATGAACTGCATATAGATTTATTATGTGGCATTTATTATGTGGCAATTCATCAAATTTATAAATTAAATGGAAAACTACAGAAAAGGAGAATAAGATTAAAAATGAAGTGCTGTGTACTCTGTGGAACAGACAGAAATTCGACCAAGATAGCAGCCAATAAGCAATTCGGCTGGGATATCATGTATTGCGACAGATGCAAACTTGGATATGCGCTTGAAGATAATAAGATAATAAAGAGATCTTACAAAAAATTCTATCAAAAAGATTACTGGCATACCAAGGCAGGAAAATCAAATATATACTCTCAAAGTCTCAATAGTAAACTCATGATGGCGGGAATAAAATTCTTGAGAGCCATAGGCATACATCCATTGATAGCAATATCTCATTATGACATGATGAAAGAATATGCGCCTGAAGGAAAATTCTTAGAGATAGGGCCGGGAGAGGGATACAGCCTCAGATTCTTCAATAAGAAATTTGATGTTAAGGCCATTGAACCAGACATAACAAACACCAACAACATCAATGCGCATTTCAACAGAAAGATATGCAAGAATGGAGACTCAGAGACTGATAGGCTAGATGGAAAATACGATGTTATATACATGTCTCATGTCTTTGAACATCTAGTGTCTCCAAAAGAGTTCTTAAGAAAAATAAAATCAAACATGAGCAACAACGGGATAATCTTCATAGAAATACCAAATTGTGAATGCCCCCCTATAAGAAAAAGCTCTGTGGAAAACGAGACGCATATATACCACTACACACTATCAAGCATCAACATGCTTTTCAAAAAAGAAGGATTTAAGATATTAAATTCTGGAGTATATGATACAAAAAGCAAGAGCATTCTCGTATCAACATGGAAATCAATATTCAGGATTCCAGATTATGAGAAATCGCCTCTGAAAAAAGGTATGAAGATAGTCCTGATAGCCCAAAAAAACAGCACTAAAAATTTTTCTCAAACGAAAAATTATTCATCAAATTTATAAATAATACTAAACATTCGTTTTCAAGAGGGGTTGGTGCAAATTTCAAAAGATAAAGCAAGAGAGGAAGATGAAGACATAGAGGAATCTGTAGCTATCGATTTCTCAAAAATAAAAAGAATATTTCATAGCAAACATCTGAACCTTGTAATACTGCTGATTCTTTTGATAATACCGGTCGTACTTACAGTATATATAAGACTGCAGCCCCAATATCTCCCGGCCACGGAAGATTGGGCAACGAATTCAGTCTATAATTATTACAAGAATGGCATAGCGCAACAGGTCAATGCACAATACCCTAATCTTCCACAACAGCAGAAAGATACTCTAGTCAATGAACAGTTCGACCAATTTCTTAAGACGAACAAGGAAAACATAGACGCTCAAATTAAAGAGACATCGGAGTATTTCAAGAAAGGTTTCCGATACACTGAAAAGGGTAAAGAATATACATTCCTAGGAGACTTAGATTCTTATTTCTATTTAAGGCAGGCAAGGAATATAGAGCAAAAAGGGATGGTCTGTGACGAGATAATAAATGGTGAATGCCGCGACACACACAAGGTAGCGCCATTAGGAGAACCTACTGTCCCATCGATGCATCCATACGGGATATTCTATCTCTATAAAATAATGTCTATCTTCGATAAACAGGCAACCCTCATGCATGCAGCATTCATAATACCTACAATCCTTGCAGTAATCGTTGCAATAGCAGCATTTTTCATAGGAAGAAGATTAATGAATACTGCTGGAGGATTCTTTGCAGCAATGTTTGTATCGTTGAGCCCGATGTTTCTGACGAGAACTCTCGGCTCAGATACTGACATCTGGAACATCATGTTCCCGCTAATAATAATATGGATTGTTTTCGAGACAGAGCACGCTGAAAAATTATGGAGTAAGATTGCGCTTTCAACTCTCGCAGGACTATTCATGGGGATATTCTGTTTCGCTTGGGGTGCTTGGTGGTACATATTTGATTTCATAGTGGCATCATTGATTGCATACTTAGGATTGGTAATAATCAAGAATTATATCAGGCATAAGAAATTAAAGAACATAGTAAATGAGGACATTAAATGGGTGTCCATAATTCTAGGAGTATTGATATTGAGCACCCTAATATTCGTGACGCTGTTCAATTCTTTTGCGTCTTTCACAAATGCAATATACGAGCCTATAAACAGGGAACAGACGATGAAATTCGCTACGAATACAGATGGCTGGCCGAATGTTATAACTACTGTCGCTGAGATGAATGAGGCAAGCATGAGCACCGTCATAGGACAGACATCTTTCGGAGTGAAGGCATTCTTTGTTCTGGCATTGCTTGGAATAATATTCTCATTGATTAGGAGAGAACCTGGATTAAAGGAATATCTGCTCATAGGATTCTCTGCGGTATTCTATATGTATATGGCATCTGAATCGGGAACTGGCCTAGGGACAATAACGTATCTTATACTATTGATGATTCCCTTATTGATGGCCGTAGCACTCTTC
>CAZQDS010000017.1:0-14884 GCA_964591655.1 uncultured Methanosarcinales archaeon | reverse complement strand
CGAATATTGCACCAAATAATGCATGACTAGTGTAGGTTTTTCCTACGCCCGTAACTCCTTCGTATAGTATGTGAAAATCATCAAAGAATAATGATGCTGCATCAATATCTAGTATTGTTACTTCTGTGGAATTTGGTGATGGAAGTTTTCCTCGTCCATTGAGAAATTTTACATCAATAGTGTCGCCGTTTGTTATTTCCATGTATGGTGTTGGTGAAATTACTCCTTCTAGTGTTTGATATATTGTTTGAATGAAATCTTTTCTTAATTCTTTAGCATTTTTGGTTTGTTCGGTTTTCATTGTGATTCACCTTCGTCTAGAATTTTGATTCGTATTTCTACTACTGTTTTTGGTTTTAGTTGTTCTTTTAGGAATGATGGTATTATTATTACGCTTTGCATTCCTTGTTTTGATATTTGTTTTGTTAATGTGAATTCTTTCATTGTGTTTTTCCCCTGTGATTTATATGTTTTAAACCCCTAATTTATATGTTATTACTATGTAATAGTCATAACTACTATTTAAATGTTTCGGTTTTTACACCACTATAGAGTGATTAATATACCTTTGTGCTTATTATAAGAAAATCAATTTAAATATACATCGTTAAAGACCGTAAAAATGACATATTTCAAAGATACAAGCCCTAACTATACGGAACTATGCACCTATGACAATTTATATCGAGCATACATCGGAGCAAGAAAACATAAAACACTCAAGCCATACGTTATAGAATTCGAAAAAGAATTAGTAAAAAACCTGCAACAATTGCAACAAGAACTAATCACACAAACATACAAGCCAAGACCACTAGAAACATTCATTCTAAGAGATCCAAAAACAAGAAAAATATCTAAATCAAACTTTAGAGACAGAGTAGTACATCACGCAATATGCAACATCATAGAACCAACATTCGACAAAACATTCATTTACGACTCTTACGCCAATCGCATAGGCAAAGGAACACTCAAAGCAAAAGAAAGATTTAACGAATTCAAAAGAAAAATCTCAAAAAACAATCATAAAAAATGTTATTTTCTAAAAGCAGATGTCAAACATTATTTTGATACAGTAAATCATCAAATTCTTTTAGGATTAATAAGCAAAAGAATTTTTGATGAAAAAATTCTCTGGCTTATTGAAACAATACTTAAAAATCACAATTCAAAAATTATCGGTACAGGAATGCCACTTGGAAACTTAACAAGCCAATTTTTCGCAAACATCTATCTAGACGAATTAGACCAATACATCAAACATCAACTCAAAATAAAATATTACATCAGATACGTTGATGATTTCATAATATTGGACCAATCCATAGATTCACTTCAAGAGTATAAGTCAGCAATTGACTCATTTCTCAAAAAAAGATTGTGCTTAAGTCTACATCCTGACAAATCAAAAATATTCAGATTAGACGAAGGTGCAAATTTTCTCGGATTCAGAATATTCTATCATCACACACTCGTGCGTAAGAAAAACATAAACAAATTTGACAGAAAATTTCGACTCCTAAAAAAAGACCACGATAATAATATTATTAACAGAGAAAAAGTTATTGAAAAATTCGAAGGATGGCTGACTTATATTGGCCATGCCGACACTTATAAATATAGAAGACATCTTGCAAGAGAACTTAATAAAAATTTTCCACTACAAACGCTAACAGAAATTACAAACATAAAAAAACACGAAAACTATATCAAACAAAAAGAAAAAAGTGAATTCAAATACAGTCCACAAAAAACACTTTATTTATACACAAAAGGACTCAATATTAAACAAATCGCCAAACACAGAAATATCAAAGAATCTACTGTGTGGGAACACATGGAAAAACTTATAGAAAACAACCAATTCTCGGTTTGGGAACTTCTGCCAAAAGAAAAAATCACTATTATAAAAAAACACATCTACTCGGAAAAAGACACACTCAAAGAGATAAGAAATAGGATGCAAAATTGTCAAGTAACGTATGATGAAATAAGTTGTGTACTTGCAGATATTAAATCAAAAAACAAAAAGAAAAACATCCTATTTCACTCTAAATGGTATCAAAGAAATCATTGCTTCAGAAAATGTTATGGAAATCCGAAACAAAGAGAATTATGCAAAAAGAAAATTGACGAAATCACAAAGAAAAATCCTGCACTAGAAATAACTAGAAAAGGATTCGTAGAATTATTTAATAAACACATAAATATTTGTATTCTATCAGAAAAAGAGAAGAGAAAATATGTCACGTGGAATGAATTCAAAGGAAAAAAGAAAAACACATTAACCTAATTTATCCAATATTCTTTTCTTTGCGCATTCAACATATTTAGGGTTTACTTCACATCCAATAAATTTCCTGCCTAATTCTTTGCATGCTACTGCTGTGCTTCCTATCCCCATAAATGGATCTAACACGATATCTCCTTCTTTGCTTGATACTGAAATTAATTTTTTTAATATTACCAGTGGTTTTTGTGTTGGATGTATTGCTATCCTATTTTTATCTCTTAATCTTTCCTTTCCCTGCAATGCTCCGGATACAAATGTGTTGTGCATTGTTGATTGTGAAGAAAAATTAAAAGTTGACAAAGAGGGCTTTCCCTTATTTTTTATAGCATAAACTATGTATTCAGTTGCGAATAAGTAGTTTGTTTTGCTCATTCTTGGTGGAGGATTGGTTTTATACCATACTAATAAATTTCTGAAGTACCATTTTTCTATGAATTCTTGCATATAAATAGGAATTTGCGCAGTTCCACAGAATACGTATATTTGCCCTGTAGGCTTAAGAACTCGGCGTAATTCAGCAAGAACGGGCTTAGGATCAAAGCCAAAATCCCACTCACCAAAATTCTTCTTAATAATGCGTCCATTAAATTTCAAGTCCTGCTTCTGGGAGACATTATACGGTGGATCTGTCACGACAAGGTCGACACATTCATCAGGCAAAGATTTCAAGAATTCGAGGCAATCCATGCACTTAATGGTGTTAAGATCCATAAAAGATAATAAGTTATCATCGTAGATAAAGAAAACTAGGATTATGCAATACATTCTCCTAGATACTCATTAATATAATCGAAAACCTTTTAATTATATGCAAGAATTAGAGTTATTATTAATGGAAAAAGAACGCCTATTAAAAAAATATAGGTGTAATACATTAATGGAAGTTATTGCCCTACTCGAGAGGAAAATAGCAGAAAAACGGTTGAGTCCATAAATATTCAGACATGTGGCATCTTTATGGGCGGGGCTATCTGTTTTTTTGTGGTGGTGGACGTATTGTGTATTTTCTATGTGTGGCCAGCATTAAATTTATATATATGCCTATTTTTCTTGGGCAGAATATGTTAAAATCCCGTAGTGATAACAAATTAAGGGGCTTATCTTTCCTTGCCTCAGCGACTTATAATAGGTATAGGTATAATCCCATGTCAAAGCGCATCATCTCTCCGTATATCAAAAAGGCCGACATGGGTGACGGATTGCTTACGCCCGATTTTATTGACAAGGAAATAAATGTTTCAAGAGATACATGGGTCCATGTTGCTATACCATTCAGATCGTTGGCCGGGAAAAGAGACAATGATAGGGCCTTATTTCTTCTCGGAGCGATAATCACCCCTTATGATCATTTATTTGATGACATCAATTATAGTGATGAAGATCTAAGGGCGATCGTATCTTCCCCATTCGATTATACGCCCCATAATTCCATAGATAACCTTGCGTTGCTTATAGCTAAAGATTTTTCCGACTGTTTTTCTACAATACGTTATCAGAAACTGAATGAACTATTTTATATGCAGAATGAGGCGCAAATAAAAAGCAAAAGACAAAAATCAAACGAGCCATTAAGCCATGATTTCCTGTACGAAGTAACTTATGAGAAGTGCGGCGCCTCCGGCCAGATTTTTTGGCTCTGCGCTAACGGTTCCATGTCGCAAAAGGAGCGGGGTGCAATGTATGATGTCGGTGCAGTGGTGCAGATGATCGATGATTTGAGAGATGGCGCACGTGATTCGAAAGAAGGGATACAGACCCTGGTGACGAATACGACAGACCCCGTCGACATGTCTAATATCATCAACGACTTCATGCGCAAGGCGTTTGCAGGCGTCAAATCATTGGACGTCCCTGAAAAGAACAAGCAAGATTTCTTGTTCCATCTGACATCAGCACTCATTGTCGGTGCTGCAAGATATTTTTATAACTCTGGCGACGGCGTCAAGGATAGGGCCGCTTATTATTTAAAGAATGTGGACCAGATACGGCTTGATGCTTTCAGGAATATCGATTATACTCGCAGATGATCCGGGAACTCCGCTCGGCTATCGTATCATTATCTTTGCTGCATCGTCTATTGTCGCGACTTCTCTTATCTCTATAGTGTTGTTGAGGTATTCTTGCAATGATTGGTTCATGAACCTATATCTTGATTGTCCTTGTGGCACTAAAAAAAATTTATATCCTGCATCTCTTGCTGCAGCCGCTTTTTCTCTTATCTCTCCCACTCTTCGTATTATCCCGTCAGGGCTGATTGTTCCGGTTATCAAGACATCTTCATTTATCTTCTTTCCTTCGAGGAGTGCTATGACGCCTATCGCGACTGCTGCTCCAGATGATACTCCTCCTACAATCTCCCCTTGCATGTTAAAATCAATTATCATATCCTTATCATCCAATGTCTTATTGGTGTAAAACTCTGCATACGCTACCGCCATCTCTATCTGGCTTTGCATATCAGCGTCTATGACTGGATTGTTGTCGAGAAGGATCCTTCCATTACCTGGAACGAGATTGAATGTCGCATTGCCTACTGTCCCGTTCTCTGCACTGACAGCAACTATAGGCATCAATACCCCTTCATTTTGCCCGTCTGCAATGATGTATGCGCCGCTTATCATGTAACCAAGGAATATGCCTGCAATGAATATCATTATGGTTATAATAAAAAACCTCTTCATAGTATAAAAAATATATCATCTAATTAAAACTTTTATGGATTTTATGCATCAACTTTATATACCCATTTCTTATCCTTGGCATAAGGTGATATAATGGCAAAGAAGAAATCTGAAATGAAAACATGTGATTGCAGTTGTGGGAAATTCCATAAGTGCAGCGGTTCAAGCGCAGTCTATGGTCTTGGTCTTATTGGCGCGGCAATATATTACATTAGCACTGCAACAGGATTCTGGATGGGCGTGTTAGGATTCTTGAAAGCGCTCGTATGGCCGGTTTTCTTGGTATACCACGTACTTGCATTCATCGGTGCCTAATTCCAAGGCTCATCAGCAGTAGGCCCATATATGCTCGGGACCTTTGCTCCTGCAATCCTTAGATAGACTGAGAACTGTCCTCTATGATGCACTTGGTCCATAAGCATCATCCATAAGAGATCCATCTTTTTCACGTCGCCCATAGTCTTCGGTGCGACAAAGAATTTCATCGTTTCATTAAGTTTCTCGCCAGGAGTGTCCATGACCTTCTTCATGACATCTGCATGTGCCCTTTCATATTCTTTGATCACTTCTTTCATTGTCGCTGGAGGGCCTTGCATCTTGCTCCAATCAATATTTCCTTCGATTATCCCTCCGAACAAGCTTCTCTCTTCTGAAGCGAATACCCATGCCAACTCTTTTGCTGACTTCGATTTTTCAGCAGTCTTCATATCCTCTTTGTCATGCGGATATGCCTTAAGCACTTTCAATGTCGTCTGGAATTCCTTCTCCCAGATGTTCAAGAAATGTTCCTTTTCTGATTCCATATTGTCACCTTCCCAATAATAATTCGGTATAAAAAAGATACCATATAAAAATGTTATGGAAGATTTCCTTTTGTATGCAGTAAACTTTATATTCCAGGGTTTTTTATGCATTAGGTAATGAAGCACATAGGCAAGTTCGTCTCTGATACGCATAAAAGGATCAAGCAGATTGATTATTCTAAGTTGTATGATGCAGGGATAGGATTCTGGGTGCTGCTGATACTTATATTTGTCTTTGTGCTGTTGTTCTTTGTTTATATCAAGAATTTCATATCTGCATCTGTAGCACAATATGGATATGTCGCTATATTCATCGTCTCTTTTGTGACGGATCTCCTCGTGCAACCATTAGGGCCTGATGTCCCATTAGTTTTAGGGGTGTTTGCGGGACTTAACCCGTGGATGGTCTTTTTGGTCGTGCTGGCAGGAGCGTATCTTGCATTGCTTGCAGCATATTATTTAGGAAAGACATTGGGTGCTGCAGGAATAGAGCGTGTGATGGGCAAGAAGAATTTCGCGAAATTAAGCAAGTATGAGACCGGCTCGAAATGGTTCATGTTCATAGGAGCATTGACTCCTGTCCCTTACATCCCATATTTTGCTGGACTATGGAATTTCTCTTTCATCGACACGATAATATTCGTCGTAGTCCCAAGGACAATAAGATTCCTGTTCGTGTTGTTTGTCGCGTATTATCTAGGGGTAAGCCTTGTATGACATCTTATCTGTATTCTTCGTATGTTATGTAGAAGCTGATGAGCAGCAATATTATGGATATTATGTCGACAATCACGCAAAAGATGCAATAGTGCCCTATGACGAATGCCTGCAAGTATAAGAAGTACATCGCCATGGATCCAGAAACGATTCCTCCAGCGACGATGAGTCTTCTCAAGGCCTTATTCTCTTTAAGGATGTTCAGTCCTGCAAATATCATCAATGCTGCAAATCCGAAAACGCCGAACCATGGATTGTCTATGCCGAGTATCTTCCCGTACTTGCTTGCCTGTACCGTTTCGCATTGGCTTTGGCTGTTCAAGGCTGAACAGAAATTATCTATTGCGGGGCTGTAAGAAGTCTTCTGTATCAGTATTATCATAGAGAACATCAATGCGAATAATGACAGCACGATTATTGTCGCATATAAATATCTCATTTTTGCCGTGTCCATGGATATGTGACTGCCCATTCATTTTTAAATATTGCGAAGTATACATTTTATACTGACATATCTCATTTCCATAAATTTTATAAAAAAGCATGTAATCTATTATCTTATGGATGGGTTACAGAGGTTTTTGATAGAGAATTATCTTAATCTTAGGAGCAAGGCCGACGATAAATATTTCATGTCACCATTGCCCTACGCGGGCGTGGGCGGCAGGGACTTGAAGATGTCAGCAGCATTGACACCAGAAGGCATAGTCACTCAACAATCACCCGGGGAATCATTGGACGGGTTGGATGAGAAATTAAGGGATGTACATCCCGTCTATAGGAAAAATATTACAGGTAAATTCGAGTTGGGGAAGGAGATAGATAACATCTATCAGGACTTGATGAATTCTTATGAAGGTAGGGAGTTTGTTCAATATTTAAGAAAGAACGGCAATGGGACAGGAAACACCGGAAATATCGATGACATTTTTGTCGTCAATAAAGGCAAGGGCATGGTCGCTGCAACAATACCTGATGCGGTGCGCAAGAACTTGATAATAAATCAGGATTATATAATGGAGTATGCGAATGCAATGTCTTCAGCGACAGGAAAATCTGTCGAGGAGATGATAAAACTGGCGATAGTGCATGAGTTGCACCACATCTATGGACAGACGCCTACACAGCGCACGGGCGAAGAAGGGAAGATAGAGTATAATAATGATCTTTCATTGATTAAATTTTATTCCGGGCTCGCGCAGAAGGATGTGGAGAATGGCGGGCAATATTTAGACTATGCCAAGATATTCACTGTACGCTATGGCGGCGAGTATAGGAAGAACATGGACAATATAATAGCTGATGCAGAGAAGTCATTGAGCAATTCTTACAGCAAAGCGGCTTAATCATAAAATATATAAAATTGAGAATAATGCATGTATCATGAAACAGATAATAAACAAGATTTTGAGCAAGGACAAGATGAAGATCATAAGGAATCCTAAGGACAGTAAGATAAAGATAGATGCGACATGCGCAATAGTGAGCAGGAAACCGCAGGAGAAGGATGATGAGTTCAAGACGGCAGTCATAGGATTATACACTGAGAACAACCCACACAAGAAAGGATTGTTCCCATTCATCACATACGAATTCACGAACATTGAGAAAGTCAGGATAAAAGGGATGAACATCTCATACTATTTGGAAGGCAACGACCTGATAATAAACGACTTAGAAGAATTGATGATACTCAAAGAGAACACATTCTTAGTCCTTAAAGGATATCAATTCGAAGTCGAGAGAAGGAAATAATAAAAATTATTTATTGTAAACATTTACTCTTTTCATTGAGTTGAACCATTTCAGGTATTCTCCATAATTTGCGATAAAATGTCCAGCATCCATCTTGATCAGCCAATCATATGGACTGTCTTTATTGATATTTAATTTCACGCCATGCTCCGTGCCTTTTTGATAGTGTGAGCCAGTAGTCCTTGCCTCAAACCCGAAGTATGCTTCATCTATCATATAACCATTATTGAGCATTGCCGGAAGGACACTTTGTTTTAAGTCATTGAATGCCTCTTCCATTTCAGCTTGTCTTTCTGTCTCCCGCTCCCATTTGTCTAAGTTTATTTTCTGGATAGTTATCCCTCCCTTAAGGACAAGGTCTAATGCTCCTTTATGTTTTTGGATCCTCATGTTATCAAAATAAAATGATTTACTTTGAGGTTCATAAACTATCTTCATCAAAGAATAAGGTATTACTCCATTGACAGCACATTTTTCTTCAAAATCTTCGTCTTGTTCATTCATGCCGCCAAATATCGCATCGATATGGAATCCTTCTGGAGTGAATGGCATGTCATTTATTATCCTCACTAGCTTATCATGAGATCTTGTCTTAAATGATAGTTCTCGCATTTGATATCACCAATTGAGGAGAATTAAGCACGTTTTATATACTTTACTATTATATAATGGTGTCTGTTTTTGTGCTTATTTTCTTTTGATAATCTTATACACTTGATCATTCTTCCGTACTTTCTTGTCGACTTTCAATGTTATCACTTGCTGCTTTTCTGCTTTCAATACTTTCTTGTCATCAAGCATCAAGTTTGAAGCTTTCTGCTTGATCAATCCTGTTGTTACTCCTTGTATCATTATCTCATCACCATCAAGCAAAGGGCTTGATTCAATCAATAATTCTGCAACGCTAACTTTAGGATAATAATTCATTATCTTCCCGACATAAGATTTTGTCTGCACTGATGAACTGCCATACTCTTTAGTCCATTCATCCATAGGCTTTCCAAGATAGAATCCTGTTGAAAACCCGCGATTATAGACTTTCTCAAGCTCTTTGATAAGCTCTTTCTTAAGGTTGTTGATGTCTTTCCCCTTTGCATAATCATCAATTATCTTCCTATAAACACTTACGACTGTATGCACATATTCTGGATTCCTGTTCCTGCCCTCAATCTTCAATGCGTAAACTCCAGAATCGATTATCTTATCGATTATAGGCAATGCACATAAATCCTTAGGAGACATCACATAATCGCTTCCAAGCAACAATCCATGCCCCTCTTCAGGATCCTTCAAGTACACTTCATATTTTCTCCTGCAAGGCTGCAAACATTCACCACGATTTGCTGACTTCCCAAACAATTCTTGCGACATGAAGCATCTCCCTGATTCAGAGACGCACATCGCGCCATGTATGAATACTTCAATCTCAATGTCTAGTTTATCCTTCTTTATCTGTGAATTTATCTTCTTGATATGCTCTAATGTGCATTCCCTTGCAAGGACAACCCTTTCAACGTTAGGATAATTATTCTTCAAAGACTTTATGGCAGGATAATTCGATAATGATGCCTGCGTGCTTACATGGACTTTCATCCCATGCTTCTTGCACAATTCAATTATTGAAAAATCCCAACAGATTATTGCATCAATGCCTGCAATCTTTGCTTTCTTGATCAATGATTCGGCTTTTGTCTGCTCATCCTCATAGACTATCGTATTCAATGCAAGCAATGCCTTTACATTGCTCTTATGGCATAATCCTGCAATCTTTTTCAAGTCTTTCTCCTCAAAATTCTTTGCTCCAGCACGCATATTAAGCCCTTTTATGCCGAAATACACCTCATCAGCGCCAGCATCTATCGCTGCACGTAATGCGATGAAGTCCCCTGCAGGCGCAAGAATCCTTGGCTTACCTGACTTTGACATTTATCTCAACCCCATCATGATCATAGAACTTTATAGTGTTCCGTGTGTATGGATAACTGATTATCGCATTAACTATCCCTGTCTTCCTGAAGAAGAATCTGTCAGCCCTTGAAGGCCTATTGCTGCCAGAAGGATGACTATGAACGCTTCCATAAAAGCTCTTGTCAGGGAAATGGAATATAGGCGTTGCGCTCCCCTCATCAGAATTGAACTCATTATACACTAGACTATCTATTATGAGCTTGTCCTTCTTTATTGCTCCATGAAGGAATGCCACAAACTCCCGAGGATGATTTGCATGCGCGAAATCAATAATGTCATCAACAGCTGTCGATTCCATGATTATCTCATTAAAATAGTGCTTATCCAAATCGAACAGTTTCTCCATCCCCTTTACAAAAAAATCCTTAAGCTTATCAACCATGGTTTGAAGAAAAATGTGTAGTATAAAAAATTAATGAAAAGAACATAAAATTAAAGGAAAATAAAAAAATTGCATTATATTGTATTATGCTTATTCTGGGATGCTGTCATCAACAGGCAATTCATCAAGCGTCCCTATGTCTCCCACTGGGTCGGAGACTAATTCTGTCTCTAGATTTTCATCCTCAATAACAAGCGTAGTGTTATCTGTGGGTGTTGTGTCAGCAGTTTCTGTATTTGCTTGAACGTTTGCTTGAGCCGTCCCCTGTTCTTGGGTTTCTGAAGCGGTCTTTGAACAAGCAGCAACTAGAACGATTAACAAAAAAAGGAGCAGTATTGTTCCTGTCTTCATCACATTCACCTATCGTTCTTCCATTTGCCGTTTCCTTTCTGCTTCAACATCCCTTTGCCCATCTCTCTCATGTCATCAGCATTATGCCTCAATTCTGACCATACCTTTTTTGCGTCCTTTTTATCTTCATCACTCAAATTTTTCAGCTTCCCTAATTGCATCCTCATATTCTTGACTTCATCGCTTCTCCCATACTTGTTCGCTGATGGCTCAATCCTGTTCAAGTAACTGTTAAGCCTTCCTGAATGGAACTTAGCCCATAATTGAAGATGTTCCTCGCTCATCAATCTCAATTGTTCAGCAATCCTTGCTTGGTCGCCTGAATTTATCGCATCCTCTAAGTCATCAAGCCTTTCCAACAATTTCTCTCTGACCTCTTCCATCTCTTCAGTAGTCAGCTCCCTTTGCTGCATGCTCTTGATTATCTGATCCCACATCTTTGCCTTATGCTTATAGTATTTGTCCATCAATTTAGACATATCCCTATATCTTGTGCTTGTGCATTCATTATATTCATCTTTCAATGCGCTCAATTCGTTCTTGAAGTCTTCCCTGTCTTCCTCATCTACATATTCCTTATAGTCATCTTTGAACTCTTTCAAGTCATACATAGTGTTGTTGAAGTCAGGATGCAATACTTCCTTGACGAAATCGTTGAATTCCGTGACATTCTTGTTATCATAGACATCTTTTAGGTCATCCTTGTCATCAAGCAATTCTTCCTTGTCATCAAGCAATTCCTCGATTATGTCGGCATCCTGGTCATTCGTATACTTATTTATCACATCAATCTGCCCTACAGTGAAATCAATCTTGCATATGAGGTTCTCATATCTCAGATACAATGACTTGCCATAATAGTCTGATTCATCATCGTCATCTGACGTTTCATTGTCATCATCTGATGTTTCGTTATCATCATCTGTTGAAGTATTATTCTCTAATGCTTCAATCACGCAATCTGCATGGTCATCCTGCAATTCTAATAGTTCATCATGGAACTCATCCCTATCATTTGAATCGATATAATCCTCATAATCATTGTCAAACTCGTTCAATAAGTCTATAGCATTATTATAGTCTGGCTCAAGTGTCCCATTGATGAACTCATTGAATGCTGTAAGATTGTCTTCATCATATACGTTCTCGAACAATTCTTTATCATCCTTGAGCTCTTCCTTGTTATCTATCAAGTCCTCAATGATGTTCGCATCAAGGTCATTAGCATAATCTTCAATAGAATCAATCTGCCCTACAACATAATCGATGTTGCATACAAGCACATCATAACGTACATCCATAGTCTTATTTTCATAGTCTTCCGTGCTTTCACCAAGTATCTCGCTTATAGAATCTGCGGCCATTACACTGCCGACCATGATCAAAGACAGTGCTAAAAACATATATATTGTCCATTTCATTTTAATGCCTCCCGCGTTGCTAACGCATGATTTTAATATTCCAGTAAAGCATATGATATTTATAAACATACTTTCACGAAACTTAAATTAAAGGAACAATAGGGGATTTAAAGCTTTATGAACCTTTATTGTGCTTTAAATATGGGAAAAGAGTCTGTTTTCTCCTTTATTTTGTGTCTTTTGGCTTAATCGATTAATCTTGAACAAACTATTTAAATACTGCATATGTCATCATGGTATGGGTGTGGTTTCGAAGATAACCTTATTGCTTGCAGCATTTATCTTAATAGTATCTTTCCCAGTTTATGCTGCAACAATACATGGAACAGTATATGATCCATCATTAGAGCCGATTGATGCGCTTGTTGAGATAAATACTGTGCCAAAACAATTCGTTGTGGCAGTTGATGGTGAATATTCATTCAATGTCAATATCGGCTCATATGTATTGCGCGCAAACACAAGTGAAGGCAGGGCAGTCGAGCTCATTGAGATCGTTGAGGATGGGAATTATACGATTGATATGATCATAGGATTGGACATTGAGGACCCTATAGGGTTCATTGATGAACCAGAAGTCACTGATGTCACGACAGGATTGAATGGCTCAGATGATAAGGATTATTCATGGATAACGCCCTCAATAATCGGGATAGTTATAATGGTATTGCTTGCAATAATAATAGTGTTCTTGCTAGTTTCAAGAGATGTGAAAAGTAAAGATAAAAAAGAAGTTGAGTCAGCAGTAGAGACTGCAGGAAGCGACATATCTGATATAGAGATAAAGACTATAGCATTCATAAGGGAACATTCAAGGATCACACAGAAAGAATTGCGTAAGATGCTGCCATATTCTGAGGCAAAGATAAGCTTGGTCGTTGCACAGCTTGAATCAGAAGGGAAGATCAAGAAGATAAAGAAGGGCAGGGGGAACATCCTTGTATATGTTAAGGGATGAGGTTTTGATTGTTGGTGAGTTAGCATGAATTCTGTCAATGATAAGATACTATCTGAGCATAAGAAGAAGTCTTCAAGCATAAAGAAGCGTTTGAAAGAATTCTCAAAGAGCAAGACTCTTTCACCAGAGGAGAAGTTTATTGAATTATGCTTCTGCATATGCACTCCTCAAAGTCAAGCAAAGAAGGTTGCAGAAGTCATACATAATGATAATGCAGATTTGTTGATGAAGGCACCACAGGAAAAGCTTGAGAATGAGTTGAGGAGCAAGACACGATTCCATAAGAACAAGGCACGATATATAGTGCATGCAAGGGATCATATGCACAACATAAGCAATCTTCCTGTTGGTACTGTTGCTGCAAGGGAATGGCTCGTAAAAAATATTAAAGGCTTAGGATATAAGGAGGCAAGCCATTTTTTGAGGAATATCGGTTATAGGGATATATGCATAATAGACAGACATGTGATAGCAATAATGCATGAAGCAGGTGTGTTCAAGAAGAATGAGCCGCCAAAGAATGTCAAGGAGTATTTATTGATGGAACAGAAAGTGAAGGATTTTGCGAAACAAATAAAAATAGATGTAGATGAGCTTGACTTATTGATGTGGTCAATGAGGACAGGATTCGTGTTCAAATGATGACTGGTGAATTTTTATGAGCAATAGAATGCAAGCAGCATATTTACTTGATTGTTACAAGAAGGATTTCGAATCAAGAATCGTGAATGTGAATGATGAAGGGGACTCAGGAGTATGGATTGAGCTTGAAGAGACATACTTCTATCCTACATCAGGCGGGCAACCATGCGATAGCGGATTCCTTGTCAAGGAGAACATGGAATATGTCGTTGAAGATGTTATCAAGAAGGAAGGGAAGATATTGCATAAGGTGAATAAGCAAGGACTATCTGTGGGGGATATTGTCCACGGACTCATAGATTGGGAGCACAGATATATACTTATGAGATATCATACTGCCTCGCATATCTTAAGCACGATAATCAATGAAGAGACTGGTGCAGACATAACAGGCAATCAGCTTTATGTGGATAAGGCAAGGGTTGATTTCTCTTTAGAGAATTTTGATAGGGAATTGATGAAGGGGTTCGAGAAGAAGACTAATGATATAATAAAGAAGAACCTCCCTGTCTCATTCAGGATACTTGAAAGGGAGGAAGCATTCAAGATCCCCAGCCTAGTGAAGTTAAGGAAGCAGCTTCCTGAAAGCATCAAGGAGATAAGAATAGTTGATGTGGGAGACTTCGACCATCAGGCATGCGGTGGCACGCATTTAAGGAACACTTCAGAGATAGGATTGATAGAGATAACTGATCTAGAGAATAAGGGAAAGGAAAGGAGAAGGATATATTTCAAGATACGACATGAGTGATTTTGATGAATGAGAAGATACAATTGATAATATTCATAGGGGTATTCCTTGCGGTGTATGCAGGGATGAATTATTTCGTTCTCAATAATATGGCTAAATTTTTTGGCATACAAAAAGATGTGTGGTTCTATGCGTTATTAGTATTGCTTACAATATCAT
>CAZQDS010000016.1:0-15051 GCA_964591655.1 uncultured Methanosarcinales archaeon | reverse complement strand
ACATTATCTTGAGGAAAGAAAAGAGAAGAAAATCAATGTAAGCATAGACAGGGAAGAAGATTATGGGTTATACTTAACTAAAGACTATCTTAAGGAAGTCACCCGCGCGTTGGATAAGGATGAGATATCTATAGCACAGAAATTGTTCGATGAGCTTAGGAGCCATTATGACACGCTTCCAAAATCAAGTCTTGAGGCAAAAAAGATATACACCATCCTTGAGCAGATATATTCTAAGATAAACGCATATGAACAGTTGAAAGGGGATGCAAAATCTTTGAAGTCATTCAATGACATATTAGGACAAGGGTTCCAAGGATCCATGTCACAGAAAATACATCTTACGACTACAAAAATAGATAAGAAGATTGATAATATAGACGAGAAATTGACCAGCTTCGGCAAGGATGTAAAGGACCTAAAGACTACAATAATAGAAACAAGGACTGCCCCTGTAATAGCTGCCCCTGTTTTGGCGGCTTCTGATGGCCAGACTTTTATTTTCAAGAATTCTCAAATAAAAATAATGCCTCCCGATACTCCAAAAGATGTCCTTAAGAATGATAAATCAGAGACCGACTCATCCTCATCTAAAGAGAAACGCCTGATTGCTATCCCTAAAAATAAGGAAGAGAAGAAAAAAGAATTGAAACCGGCCGAAAAGATCGATGAATTTAAGGACATTCAGCCATCATCTTTTATGAAATCTCCGGAAATAAAAAAAGTGACTTATACTGATTCTCATACTGATTCTCATACTAATTTTCATGATGAACCAGTCACCATTAGATTTCATCAGAGACATGAAGAAGGGAAAAAAGGTATTAGATTATATAAGATACCTAAGAAGGGACATAAAGACACATCAAAAAAATCGATTGCAAAAGAAAAATTAGTGACGAAGAATCTCGATCCAAAATTTATTGGAAAAAAAGAGCCTGAGGCAAAAGAAATTAAAGCACAGGATTTCATGATGCCTGCAGATGTGCCTGCACAAACTA
The DNA here is from genome assembly GCA_964591655.1 of uncultured Methanosarcinales archaeon. Taxonomy (GTDB): domain Archaea; phylum Nanobdellota; class Nanobdellia; order Woesearchaeales; family UBA9642; genus UBA9642. Next base: position 14,050 of record CAZQDS010000016.1, on the reverse strand, counting down.
ATACATCATACCAGAAAAAGGAACTTGTGATGCCGGAGCATGTGTCTGAGCAAAGAAAAGATTCTGTTATTTTTGGGGATAATAAAGACTCGTTCGATAGCCCGTTTTTTGAGATAAGCAAACCTAAGGTTGCGCCTGTTGATGCTATTCCTGTCGGCGCAATCCCTGCTGTAGATGCCCCGAAGACCAAAAAAACAGTCATCTCATCTACAGGATATGAGGATGTTTATTCTGCAGCATTGAAAGAGCTTAATCTAAAAAATTATGAAGGCGCATCCAAATTATTTATGAAAGTATTACAAATTAAACCGACACATAAGGCCGCAATAATAAGACTGAAACAATGCGAAGAGGCGATGCACAATGCTTGAACAGACACCCGACTATAGGCCAGCGAACCCAAATACGCGCATAAAACCAGAATTAAGCCTGGATAGGTATAAGATAAAGATAAACGATATAGTCGTAGATGTGAATATAGTCATGAAAGAGGATGAAGCGACGCCGAAATACGTCGTGAGCCTTACAAACATATCCGATACCACAAAGATAATATTAGAGAAAATACGACAAGAATTCATATCAAGAGTCGATACCAAAGATTTAGAGAATATAGATGAATCAAGCGATATAAGGGATAAATTTCAATTGGAGATAAGATCATTGATACAGAGATATTTCCCGACAGCAAATGAGCAGACATCGAACATGCTTGTGAATTATATAATTCAAGAGAACCTCGGATTGGGGAAAATAGAGATATTGCTGAAAGATGTTTTCTTAGAAGAGATCGTAATAAACAATCACACGGACCCGATATGGGTATATCACAAGAAACATGGGTGGCTGGTCACAAATATAAAATTGGTGACGGAATCAAAGATAAGGCATTATGCGACGATGATAGGCAGGGATGTGGGGAAGGAGATAACCACATTGAACCCATTGATGGATGCACATCTGCTAACAGGTGATAGGGTGAATGCCACATTACAGCCAATATCCAGCAAGGGGAATACCATAACAATCAGGAAATTCTCGGCAGACCCTTGGACAATAACCAAATTCATAAAAGACCATACTATATCGGTAGAGGCTGCAGCATTCATATGGTTCGCAATACAAAACGAATTAAGCATCTTGGTGGCAGGAGGGACAGGCTCTGGTAAAACGTCCATGCTTAACGTAATAAGCAACTTCTTCCCGCCTAATCAGAGGATAATAAGCATTGAGGATACTAGAGAGCTTGTGCTGCCTGCTAACCTTCATTGGGTCCCTATGGAGACAAGACTCCCAAATCCGGAAGGGAAAGGGGAGATAACAATGCTTGACCTGCTAGTAAATGCATTAAGGATGAGACCAGACAGGATACTGGTGGGAGAGATAAGAAGGCAGAGAGAGGCACAAGTATTGCTTGAAGCAATGCATACTGGACATTCTGTCTATGCAACAATACACGCTAATAACGCTGAAGAAGTAATAGTGAGGCTGACTAATCCGCCGATTGATATCCCTAAGCCTATGATAAGCAGCTTATCATTAATACTTGTTCAGTCAAGAAACAGAAGGACTGGTAAGAGGAGGACTCTGCAGCTTGCAGAGGTCACTCCAACCGGTGATCCGAAGATATTGTATCAATTGAACGTGTCAAAAGACATAATAGAGAGGATATCCAATTCTGAATCGGTCCTGGAGAAATTAAAGCTATACACCGGTTGGGAAGAGACAGAGATAAATAATGATCTTAGGCAAAAAATAAGGATACTCAATTGGATGATTGCAAAAAATATTGAAGACGTGAATCATATAGGTATGATAATGGCAAAATATTACATCGGTAATCTGGTGCTCGATTAATGTTTTTTAGAGGTAAATATGTCATTTTATAGAATTATCGCTTCAGGGTTCCCTGATTTAAAAAAAAAGATGAAAAGTGCAGGGATGGCCGGCACTTCTGAGAGTTATATAGAGCAAGCGTTTAGGGGGGCATTGTTTCTTTCTTTAGGGATAGGGATTTTAATGTTTTTTTTGTCATTAAAGCTTTCATTCAGCATGCTGGTGCCCGTCTTGGCTTTCCTATTCTTTTTTATGGCATTATTTTTCTTGAACATTAAGAGGGTCGATGTCAAGATTCTTGCCAGGGCAAAAGAGATAGATAAAGATGTCCTGTTCGCTGGAAGATTCCTATTGGTCAAGCTAAATTCTGGCAGGCCATTGATTAATGCCATAATCGATGCTTCGAACAGCTATGGTGTTGCAAGCAAGTACTTCAAAGAGATAGTAAGAGACATTGAATTAGGGACCCCTATGGAGATAGCGTTGGAGAATGCATATAAAAACACCCCTTCAAGAAGATTCAGGAAGATATTGTTCCAGATCAGCAATTCCTTAAAGATAGGTGTAGATATCACTGCGCCTCTAGAGGCGACATTGGAGGAGATAACACAAGAGCAGTTGATAGAGATTCAACGTTATGGAAAGAAGCTCAACTCCATAGTCATGTTCTATATGCTTGTGGCGATTGTCGTGCCATCTTTAGGGATAACATTGTTCAGCATAATCGCATCACTCGTGGCGTTGAATATAGATATGGGAATTTTTAGCCTGGTGTTGTTTTTATTGTTGTTGATGCAGATCATGTTCATAGCCGTTTTCAAATCGATAAGGCCAAACCTTAACATATGAATAAAACAAAGATAAGAAATAAAAAAATAAAATAAAACTGTTAATAAAATGAAACTATTCGCCAAAGAGTTCGGAAAAGCATTCATATTCAAGAAGATAAGGCCAAACATAAGAAGCTTTTTCATGAAGGCAGGATATGATGACGTGCCTTACGAGCTATTCGGATACTTGTTTTATATCACTTTCATAATCACTTTTTTCGTCCATATACTGTTTGTTTATCCCCGGTTGCAGGATTATGGCATATTGACGACATGGATGGTCACATTCATCGTCTGGGTGATGCTCCCATTAACCATACTCAGCCTGATAATAATATACCTTTATTTTGATTTGACGATAAAGATATTCAAGAGGACGAAAGAGATAGAGACGATACTACCTGAATATTTACAAGTAGTTTCATCAAACCTCAAAGGAGGATTGTCCTTTGAGAAATCCTTATGGAACGCGATAAATCCCGAGTTCAGTATCGTGGCAAAGGAGATAACGATCGTATCAAAAAAAGTGATGACCGGAAATGATTTGTCAGAAGCATTGCTGGAATTCACCGACAAATATGATAGCCCATTGCTAAAGAGAAGCTTTGATCTCATAATCGGAGAAGTTGAAGGAGGAGGACAGATAGCATTTATAGTCGATAAAGTGATAGAAAACATAAGGAAAACACGCGTTCTGAAAGAGGAGATGGCCGCATCGACTTTGACATACATGATATTTATAGGTGCCATAGTAATACTTATAGCCCCCGGCTTATTCGCGTTATCTTATCATCTTCTTAACATAATGAGCGGTTTCGGTTCGCAGGTATCCACTAATGCAATTCAAGGGATGCCTATCCAGCTTGGCGCAGGGAACTTGAACATATCTGATTACAGGCTATTCTCGGTGCTGAGCATACTCCTGATAGCTTTATTCAGTGCCATATTGATAAGCATAATACAGACAGGCGATGTCAGGAGCGGAGTCAAATACATCCCGGCATTCATGTTATCCGCGATATTCTTCTACTTTTTGTTCACAATCGCGTTAGGAGTGATGTTTGGAGGGATAGTATAAGATAAACTTTATAAAAAACTTAATAGATTATAATACATACTATAAGAGTTAAGCAATCAAATGGATAAAATATCATCAAGAAAAGGTGCACAAGCGGCATTGGAATTCATGGCCACATATGGGTGGGCCATACTTATAATACTTGTAGCCATAGGTGCATTATCATATTTCGGATTCATGAATCCGCAAAAAGTATTGCCTGATAAATGCATATTCGGCAATGGATTGGTTTGCCAAGACTCTGTGATAACCACCACTAAAGTAAACTTTACTTTATACAATGGAGTAGGAAAAACCATATACTCTGTGAATGCCTCCCCAGACGGTTTCAACATTTCTTCAAATTGTGGCGTCTCGCCCAACGCATCTGTATCTGGAGATGTCCCGATTAAGGTCGGTTGCGTATTTTTAAGTGCGTTGACAAAAAATGATAGGAAAAAACTTAAGATAATCATGACTTATAGAAAGACAGCTGCAGGATACGATCAGGTATCATTAGGTGAAGTCTATGGGACTGTAAGTTAAATACTAGAAACATCAGTCGTTAAGAAATAATCGATAAAAAAATAATCGATAAAAACAAAAATGAAATCCTTTTCTAAAAAATCTCAAGCAGCGACAGAATTCCTAGTTACATATGGATGGGTAATCATGGGCGTGTTGATAGTTATCGGGGCATTAGCATATTACGGCATCTTCAATGCAGACAAATACATAAACGATGAATGCAGCTTCGGAACACAATTATATTGCGAGGATATGCGGCTTGTGCCTGGAAGCCTATATTTTCAATTTAGGAACAATTTTGGGCAAAACATACAGATAACTGATGTTGATGTATTCTATGAATCAACAGATGCATCATTCAGTACAATATTGCCTATCTCAATATCTTCAGGGGGCCTCCAGCAAGTAGCCGGCAATTTAGGGATGACATTTCCTACTAATGAAAAAATCAAGTTGAAGGTACTTGTTAAATTCCGCAGAGACGTAGCTAACGCTCCAGAACACACTGTAACAGGAACAGTAATAGCTACAGCACAGTAACCATAAGATTTATAAATAAATAATGAATACCTTTATTATCGTTCTGAACTCTTAAAGGTGATGACATGGAAGGACTGAAAAGTGGTCTTAAAACCGGAACAACGACACTAGGGATAGTATGTAAAGATGGGATAGTTATAGCTGCAGATAAAAGGGCTACAGCGGGAAGTTTCATCGCAGCGAAGGATGTTGAGAAAGTAGTGCAGATAAATGACAATCTTGCCATAACGACTGCCGGTTCTGTCAGTGATATCCAATTATTCATAAAATTATTGAGGGCTGAACTGAAGCTCAAGAACATAAAGACAAACAGGGTCCACACCATAAAGGAAGCTGCAAACCTTTCAGCAAGAATGGTATATGATGGGGCAAGGCAATATTTCCCAAGCATGGCACATTTCCTATTGGCAGGATTCGATAATACCGGAACGCATCTTTATGAGATATATCCTGACGGGTCAATGTCAGAGATAAAGGACTTCATAAGTTCAGGGTCAGGAAGCCCGATGGTTTTCGGGATACTGGAGAATTCATACAAGGACACAATCACAGTCAAAGAGGCTGAAGAGCTAGCAATACGGTCCATATCTGCATCCATGCAGAGAGATGCTGGGTCAGGCAATGGTATAGATGTGATGACTGTAACAAAAGACGGCATAAGGAAAACAATGCAGAAGAAAGTGCCCACAATGGCATTTTGATCTTCTAAATAAATCTAAGATTTTTGATAATTATTAATTTATAGCGAAATATAAAAAAATATAACTTATAGAGGGATATAATGGGTAATGAGATCACGAAAGAAATTCTAAAATATATACCAGAAGGGAAGATAAGCGATGTCAATTTCGAAGGAGCAAACATAGTCCTTTACACTAAAAAGAAAGATTTCTTCTTAGATAATGGCGGCATAATAAAAGGTATAGTCGATCAGATAAAGAAAAGGATAGAATTAAGGCCTGACCCGAGCATATGCATGGAGCAGGAAAAAGCGGAGAAGACAATAAAAAAAATAATCCCTGAAGAGGCGAAATTGGGGAATATCATATTTGATCCGCAAAGGTCAATAGTCATAATAGAGGCAGAAAAACCCGGAGTGGTAATAGGCAAGGATGGGGAGATATTGCAGGAGATAAGGAAAAAAACGTTATGGGTCCCTATAATAAGGAGGACTCCTTCAATAAGAAGCCAGCTTATAGAAAATATCAGAGAAGTACTTTACCAAAATAACGATTATAGAAGGAAATTCCTGCACAAGACTGGGGAAAGGATATATAATGGATGGTTAAGAAGGCAGAAGAAAGAGGAATGGATAAGAGTCACTTACTTAGGAAGCGCAAGAGAAGTAGGAAGATCCTGCATATTGCTGCAGACTCCTGAATCTAGGATACTTCTAGACTGCGGAATCAATGCAGGAGCAGACACCCCTGAGACGATGTATCCATACTTAGAGGCTCCAGAATTCAACATCAGCCAGTTAGATGCAGTTATAGTGAGTCACGCACACCTTGATCATTCAGCATTGATACCATATTTATTCAAGTTCGGTTATAGGGGCCCGGTTTATTGCACTCCGCCGACAAGGGATATGATGGCGTTGCTTCAATTAGACTTTGTGAAGATACAGCGTGATGATGGCAAAGAGCCGATATATACTTCAGATGATGTCAGGGAAATGGTCAAGCACACAATCACTCTAGAATATGATGAAGTCGCAGACATAACTCCTGATGTCAGGATAACATTGTACAATGCGGGACATATTTTAGGGAGTGCAATGGTACACCTTCATATAGGCAATGGTCTTCATAATCTATTATACAGTGCGGACACAAAATATGCAAAGACATCATTACTTAGCCCTGCAATCACACAATTCCCAAGATTAGAGACATTAATGATAGAATCGACGTATGGCGGGAAAGATAATGTCATGCCACCTCCGTTTGAGGCAGATGACTTGTCAGGACAGATAATAAGTGAGACAATAAAAAGAAAAGGGAAAGTTCTCGTGCCAGTACTCGGTTCAGGAAGAGCACAGGAAGTTATAGTCCTCCTTGAAAGATTGATAAGGGAGAAGAAAATACCTGAAATACCGATTTATGTGGATGGAATGGTGTGGGATGTTACAGCTATACATACTGCATATCCAGAATATTTCAATAGTGAAGTAAGGCAGCAGATATTCACTAAAGATAATAATCCTTTTTTGATGCCTAACCTTAAGAGGGTTGGTAGTGCAAAGGAAAGACAGCAATTGCTCGAAGAGACAGAATCATGCGTAATACTCGCCACTTCAGGAATGCTTGTGGGCGGGCCTTCGGTTCAATACTTCAAGGCGCTAGCTGGAAATGAGCGTAACTCATTGATATTCACATCATACCAGGCAGAAGGCTCGTTGGGATCAAGAGTCCAGCGCGGAGAGAGAGAGTTCGTGTTCAGGAATGGCTCACAGAATGAAGTGGTCAGTGTGAAGATGGAAGTGGTAAAATTAGAGATCACTGGGCATAGCGACAGGAAGGAATTGATGAATTTCGTGGCAAGATGCAACCCTAGGCCTAAAAAAGTATTGATAAATCATGGAGAGAATTCTAGAGCATTGAACTTCGCATCAAGCATACACAATCAATACAAGATAGAGACGATAGCGCCAAGGAACCTTGACGCATTAAGAATAAAATAAGATGTTTCTTAGTTTTCTATATGGATTTTTACCTGTGGTACGCATATAAAAGATCTATTTATAAAAATCCACATTCGCAACATATATCTTATTTATTTTGTCCGTTTCTTCCCCATTATACGAGAATATCCCTAAACCGTCGTATGTGACTTTCTCACCGTTAGGGACCTTTACAAGCGATCCATCAATGCTGAGTGCAATTGTGTTCGCATCAATATATTCTAGAATCACTTTTTTGCCATAAACCAGATATTCTTCCCCTGATGTCATATAGATATTCATAGAATTAGCAGAATATGCCTGCCCAGCGCTCTCTGTACCTGCGCCGTTAATCATTAGCAGTATCCCTACAAGACCAACAGTCGCCAAGATTGTCAATAAGAGAAAATTTTCCTTATTTCTCATGTAAACACCTCTATATGAAGTATTACTGGATACTTCTTATTTATATATTTTATTTATATTAGTGTTTTGGAGCATTTTCAGTGTTTTGAGCCACAAAATTGTGCTGATGACATGTTTATTATTAACGTAATATTTAAATACCAGTTTCTTTAAAGTCACAGTATGGGATTAAAAGATGCATTCAGTGTTCTGGAGAGCGATCCGGTGATAGTGCGGTATACTGGTGTTTTCGATTTTGAAGGATTGTATAGGATGATGCATGCATGGTTGATAAATAAGAGGTTCGAATTCCACGAAAACAGGTACAAGGATAAGGTTTTCACTCCATTCGGAAATGAGCTTGAGATAGAGTGGTATGCAGAGAAAAAGGTCACGGAATATATAAAAGAATACATAGATATAAAATTTCATTTGTGGGATTTTTCTGAGGTTGAAGTGATAAAGGATGGAAAAAAGATAAAGATGACTAAGTCAAGGATGGAAATAAAGCTTGATGCAAAATTAGAGATGGATTACACTAAAAAATTTTCAGGAAAAGGTGCTTTTGCAAAAAAATTAGGTGAGTTTTATCAGAATAAGGTGATATACTGGGAATGGAGGATAAAATATTCTGACGCATTAACATACAATATGTATGATTTGCACCACAAAATTAAAAAATACCTTGAGCTATATTCAGGTACTAATGCGTATCAGAACTGATAAAAAATATAAAACATGATGTTTTTGAGATAAAATGGCCGAGATAAAGACATTGATTGATGGAAAGAGCCTTTCTTATGAGGGAGTCTTCAACCTGAAAGAGCTATATAGATTGATAGATAAATGGTTCAAGGATCACGGGTATGACAAGCAGGAGATAAAGAATTGGGAGGATGTATCCCAAAACGAGAAACAGATAATATTGGAGATAATACCTTATAAGAAAGTGTCGGATTATGCAAGGCTAGATGTAAGGATATTCATGATATTCTCTAAATTGACGGAGATAGACCTTGAGAAGGACGGAATGAAGTTCAAGATGAACAAAGGCAGGGCAGAGTTCTATTTCGATGCATATGTAGTGACTGATTATGAGCATAAATGGGAGACAAGGGCAATCTTTTATTTCATAAAAAATGTTTTCGACAAGTGGATATACAGGATATACACGAGCACATATGATGGCGAGGTCATAAGGGACTGCACAGAAGTAGAGAACGAGATAAGAAGTTATTTGAATATGAACAGGTTCTGATGTTTAATAATAGCAAATTTTAAAAACAGTCGATAATTCTTAAATTCCATGCCGGCGTGGCACAATCTGGTACTGCGCAAGCCTGGAATTGGTATATTAAAACCATAAAGCTTGTTCCGCAAGGTTTCCCGGTTCAAATCCGGGCGTCGGCGTTATAATTTTTCATTCTTTAACAGAATATCCAATTTTTGTATATATACTTCTATTGTTTTTTTCTGTGTTTTTCTTAACCAAATTCTTCTTATTAGGTTTATTATAAAGTAATATCTCAACCTTTTTTGGTTTACTGGTCCATAGGCTTTGACTAATGCATCTGGATATTTTTTATCCCATTTTCTAAATCTATCATAAACTATTGCTATATCATATAATGGATCTCCAGATACTGCATCAGCGGCATCTATTATTCCAGATAATTCTCCGTTATATGTCATAATATTTTCGGGATTTATGTCTTTATGTAGCAATGCCGGTTTTCCAAATTCAAATGAATTATTCTTAAGATACTTTTCTATTCTCTTAACTAAGTCGTCATTTAAAGTCTTCATTCTTCGACGTGTAAGTCTTAATATATATTTATTCCAACTGTTCACTTGTCCAATTCCTGGTTTTATTAGATATCCATATCTCCTTGTTTTAGTCTCATGCATTTTTTTCATTATCTTACCTAATTTTTTCATGATTTTAAGTTTCTGCTTACTGGTTAATTTGGATTCAGACATATCTTTGCCAGGGATCATGGTTTCAATTAGATAACATTTTTTCTTGATTATCAATTTAGGAAATCCTAAATTTGACCATTTATTTATAGCGTATGCATGAGACATTATTGCTTTATCATTATCACAATATCTGTATACATAATTTCCTTTATCTGTATACAGTAGAACAATTTTATGGTCGCTACCTTTGGATTTGTCAATCGCTTTTTTAACATTATGTCCTAATTTAATCATTATCTGAGAAGCTTTCTTAATATGATTCATGAATATGTTGTAATCCTTATTGTTTAAATATGTTATCACTATTAATTATTTTAATTCCAGAATCAACCCCAGATGATCTGACATCTTTATTGTTGTTGTTTTCAATGTATATTTTTTTATTTCTTGACTCACAAATATATTGTCGAGCGGCATCTTCGGATTCCATGATGGATATGTTTTCAAGAAAGAGATTCTCTTGATGACATTCTCGTCAATATTTTTTAGCTCCTCTTCTGATTGTATGTTGAAATCGCCGGTCAATATTTTTATTCCCTTGATGTTTTTTATTATGTTATTTATTTCTTTAAGCTGTTCTTGTCTTTGCATGTAATTCAGTGTCAGGTGTGTGACAAACAAGTTTATCTTTTTGTTTTTCACTTTTATCGTCGATTGACAGAGGAATCGGGGTTCTCCAGTTCCGTGCAACCTATACATTTTAGTTTCTATAATGGGATATTTGGAGACTATCGCATTCCCTTGTTTCGTGATATTGCCGAAATTTGTCGTCTGAAAGAACTGATCATGTTCTAGTCCTGAAATCTCTGACATCAATTTTATCTCATCAATGTTCTTTGTCCTGAATGATCCTGCATCTGCTTCAGTGAATAATCCTACATCTATATTCTCTTCTTTCACATGACGTGCAAGTCTCTCTATGGGTTCTTGTGTATGTGGCCAGAAGTATTTCCATGAACCGAAGATAAGATGCAGATAACCTCGTGAAAGATTCGCCCCGGATTGTAGATTTTGCAAGAGTATTTTCATTTCGTGCTTGTCCTTCTGATTATTTTTTCTTTATCTTGAATTCTGCTATTATTGGCAGATGGTCCGATATCTTCAATTGATCAACAACATGATAATTCAAGGCTTCAAAATCATTGCTGTAAAATATATAATCTATCGTTCTCTTCGGCTTCCAGCTAGGGAATGTCTTGGATGTTTCTAATCTTTTTAATCTGGTCTTTTCTATCTCTATAAGTTCCGATTCATTGCTTGTGTTAAGGTCCCCGGCGAATATTATAGGCCCTCTTATCCTCTTTATTATGTCAGCTATCTGCATCAACTCATACTTTCTGGATCTCTTACCTAAAGCCAGTTGTGTGGTGAGGACATGCATTATCTCCCCGTTAAGCCTTATCGTGGTATGGCTTAAGCATCTATTCTCTCCACGGGTTATCAGCTTATAATTATGTGTCTCTAGTATATCGTATCTCGTCAATATGCCGTTGCCCTGGTTAGAAAGATTAAGCAAATGCCTCACTGGAAAGAAATGCCATTTCTTCAACACAGTCATGTTCGCAAGTTTCTTAAGATAATTTATATGCATCGTCCTGAAACTTCCACCGTCTATCTCTGTAAACGTGCATATATCTGCATCCCAATGATTTATGACTTTAGATATGGCTTTCAATGCAAATATGTTATGTGGTATAATATATTTCCATAATGAAGTTATATACTGCCAGTATCCCCTGTTAATGGATGCGCCATACTCGATATTGAGATTAAGAATCCTAATTGTTTCCCTCTTTTCTAACATTCTTTAAACACGAGAAATAGTATTAATAAAGGTTGTGGTTGAAGGGTGTTATAAATTAGAAAAAATTTTTATTTTTTACTCAAGATGGACGCTTAACTAAAACAAAACCGACCCATTTCTTATCTTTATCAGGCTCATCATTGTAAAATTTGTGATAGATAGAAAACCCTGCCTTTTTTATTTCGCCTAATAATTCGCTCTCCAACCATTTCTTCCTGAACCGTCTCATTTTTTTATTATAATCATTTTTCTCAAAAAAACCCTCCTCCGCTTTTTCGTGAATTGTTGTGCCTATAAAAGCCACGCCATTATTTTTAAGCAAGTCAAACATCTTCCTCAGCACAATTGAAGCATCCTTTTTTGGAAACAAATGAATAAATGCTTTCGCAAAAATACCTTCAAATTTTGATTTGCCGAAATTATATTCCAAAAAATCTCCAAAAATATATTTTGTTTTTGGCGCCATTTCCTGTGAAATTTTAATAATCTCCTTCGATATGTCTATGCCAGTTGTTTCAAATCCCTCTTTTTCAAAATAAGAAAGATTTAATCCTGAACCTGGACCGAGCTCCAAAACGCTAATTTTTTTAAAGTTAATTTTTAAACAATCAATAAATGGCGCGACTATTTTTCTGTCAGAAATAATATACTCTCGCATTTTTTGCTTGTATTCTTCTGCAAGAACGTCATAAGTCTTCTGATTTACTTTTATGTATTCTTTCATATTGAACTATAAAATTAACTGAAATATAAATTTATCGCGGGTATTATTAAAATTTAAAATAGTCTTAAGAAATCTACTCATCAATCATTTCTATTTCAATATTCAATCCTTCTGGGATTGGGACTTTCATTACGAGCCTTAATGCTCTCTCATCTATGCCTAAGTCGATAAGTCTCTTGTGTACTCTCATCTCGAATCTATCCCATGATGCTGAGCCGTTGCCTGCAGGTCCTTTCCTTGTAGTTACCTTCAATTTCTTTGTCGGTAATGGGATAGGTCCTTTCATCACTACGCCAGTCTTCTCTGCAACATCCTTGATGTATGCACAGGTCTGGTTTATCTTGTTGATGTCTGTACTTGCTAATTTTATTCTTGCTTTCTGCATTTTTACACCAATGATGAATTGTTAATTCACCATATTTGAACAATAAAAAATATTAAAAAAATAATTTAAAGTTGTTTCTTGACAACATCGATGCACATTCCTGCTGCTACAGTTGCACCAGAATCCCTGATTGCGAACCTTGACAACTGAGGGATTGTCTTCTGTGTCTCGATGACCAACGGATGTGTTGGCTTGAACTTTATTATTGCTGCGTCTCCATTCTTTATGAAGTCTGGATTCTCTTGCAATACTTCTCCAGTCATCGGATTCAACTTCTTCACTATCTCTGTAACCTGACATGCGACCTGTGCTGTGTGGATGTGGAATACTGGTGTGTATCCTACTGTGATTACAGATGGATGGTTCAATACAACAACTTGTGCTGTGAATTCTGTAGCAACTGTTGGGACATTGTCTGGGTGACCCATGACATCTCCTCTTGCTATATCCTTCTTTCCGAATCCTCTTACTGACAATCCGACATTATCACCAGGAGTGGCTTCTTTCATCTGCTCGTGATGCATCTCTATGCTCTTTACTTCTCCAGGGACTCCTTTACCTTCTCTTCCTGGAACGGCCATTACCTTGTCGTTGATCTTCAATACACCAGTCTCTACTCTTCCGACTGGAACAACACCAATACCTGTGATGTTGTATACATCCTGGATTGGCATTCTCAATGGAAGCTCTGTTGGTTTCTGTGGAACCTTCAAGTTGTTTATTGCTTCAAGCAATGTTGGTCCACTGTACCATGCCATCTTGTCTGATTTCTTTACAATGTTGTCGCCTTGCAATGATGCGATTGCGACGAATTGTACGTCATCAACTTTCCATCCTGAGGATTTCAACAATGCAGTTATGACCTTCTTTACTCCCTCGAATCTCTCCTGTGAGTAACCCTGCATGTCCATCTTGTTGACTGCAACTATCAATTGCTGTACTCCAAGAATCTTAGTCAATCTGCAATGCTCTACAGTCTGTGGTGGCAATTCTGTTATGCCTTCTGTTCCCTTGATCTCGTTCGCTCCGCAAACAAGTACTGCTGCATCAGCTTGTGATGCTCCAGTGATCATGTTCTTTACGAAGTCCTTGTGACCGGGTGCATCGATTATCGTGAAATAATACTTGTCAGTCTCAAATCTCTTGTGTGCAAGGTCGATTGTTACTCCTCTCTCCTGCTCTTCCTTAAGATTGTCCATGACGAATGCGAACTCGAATCCGCCTTTTCCTAACTCTTGAGCCTTATCCTTAAGTTTCCTCATTGCTTGCTCGTCAACATTCCCAGAATCATACAATAAT
>CAZQDS010000015.1:0-15345 GCA_964591655.1 uncultured Methanosarcinales archaeon | reverse complement strand
CTACTTCCATCTGGTCATGGGTAGGGTATTGTTCTACTGTTGCTGGGAAAAATCCTTCTGATTTTAAATCTTTTGCAATCTCTTTCACTATCCCTATGTTTGTGATGAGCCTTAGTTTCAAATCGTCAACTTCCATTAGCTCACCTGGTATTGAATATTTTTTTATTAGTGATTTTTTTATCGATCTCAATTTTTTTATAATATCTCCTTTATCTTTCTTTTCAGACAGTTCTTTCTTATAATAGAACCCTGGTCTTGTCTCTTTAAGGTATATCGCCCCTCTCAATAATGTCCCGTCTCCTGTCACTATATCGAATTTGCGTGCAGTATTCGCCGCTCTTCGTTTCAATCTTTTCCCTAACTGGACCCTGTCTTTCAATTTGCATGTGCAGTAATGGACATTCATCCTAGGATATTTTTCATTGATATATTTTAAGACCTCAAATGCCGTCTCCTGTGATCCTGCAGCGCCATAATACGTGCTGTTGCGCACATGCACATCTTTTATCTTGAATGCTTCAGCATCAGATATCTCTAATTCGTTCAAGTTGATGAAGTCGACATATGATGAAAAATAATCAACAACTTTTCGAGTAATCTCAAAAGAATTAGGCAATACCGGTATTTCTATTCCTAGTCTGAATTTTCTTTTCTCAAATAACTTTATGCGTTCCCATAATTTTGTGTTATACGGCTCTGGATGCAACCTTAATTCGTCAAGTCCTGAATCGCTTAATTTTTTTATGTTCATATCATTCAACAGATCCATGCTCGTATACAGATGTATATGGAATTTCTTTCCGAATGTTTTCTTAAGCAATTTTATATATCTGCATGTCCTGTCGATCCGTGCCAATGGGTCTCCGCCTGTGAATCCTGCACCTTTTGACTTGCACGCTTTTGCCTCCTCTATAATTGATGCGATCTCATTTTCGTTTTCCAGTTGCCGCTCATTTGCGAATATGACGTCCGTATCTTTTTTCTGTTCAGAAAGCGGACAGTATGAGCATTGACGCGGGCATACTCCTGTGACGAACATCACCAGTTTCTCTCCCTTGACACACTGCTCGCATCCTTGAGGAAGAGCATTCAATTTCCAGGAATAATATTTTGTCTTGGAGATTTTAGAAACCATATTTCTCACTCAAATAATCTCTGATAATTATTATATATGATGTTTGCGACTTCTGTATCATCCATTTTTTTCAATCCCGCAATCTTTTTTATTGCATGGACGACATTCGATGGATTATTTATCTTGCCTGCTTCCGGGCTAAGATAAGGGCTGTCTGTTTCTGTCAGCAATTGCGACAATGGCACATCTCTTGCGATGTACTGGAAATGCTCAGTCTTGACGACTGTAGCAGGGATCGTCAGGAACCATCCGTTATCTTTCACGCGTTCGACATGATGTTTTCTTCCAGAAAAGCAATGCATGATGACTTTCTTGTTTTTCATCCCTTCATGCTCTAGAAACTCTATCAGTTCGAGTTCTGCTTTCCTCGAATGCAATATTATCGGGACATCATGCTTTTTTGCTAGTTCAATGAATTTTTTTAAGCAATCTTTCATAATGTTCTTGTTTTCTTCGGTCGGCTCAACTTCTTTGTAGTCAAGGCCCACTTCTCCTACAGCGGCTGCTTTCCCGCTCTTCAATTGCTTGTCGATGAATTTTACCTCTTCTTCGAACTCTTTCTTCTTCCCTTCCTTAATCATCTCATAGCAATGAGTGGGATAAATGCCGAGTGCAGCCTTCACTATTTTATATTTTGATGAGAGTTCAAGGGCTTTCCTGTTGCTTTTTATATCCACTCCTTGTGAGACTATTGAAACGACATTTCTTCTTTCACATTCTTTTATTGTCATATCAATATCTATCTTATGGTCCATGTATTCTTCGAAATCCATGTGTGCGTGCACATCAACTAGCATCATATATTGAAGAAAAGAACCGCATTTAAAAATTTTAGCCCTTGTTGTTGATCTTGCTTAAGTCGATGCTGTATTTTCCTTCTGAATACTTATAGACTGGGACTTTTGTCTCTAGCAATGAGCTTATATCGATTTCGTATTTTCCGTTCTCTATTATGTTGACCGTCTCTGTGTCCAGGATTATTATCTCTTCGTTCTCATCATCCTCTATCTCTATGAAATCAGTCCTCTGCTCCTGTCTTTTTTTCGATGATTTCACGAAGAAGAACCTGTTGTTGCCGCAGACACATCCATTTATTATCTCCTCAGAATTTTCTTCGTATACCCTTTTGCATTTGGTGCACTTGTGTCTCATTTTTTGTCTCTTTTGATTTTTATCTCTACATGATCCGGATGTTGTTTCATCTCGCTGATTATCGATGCCGGCCCTATTATTGTTATGCCGTTCGATTCATTTTTGAAGATGTCCATCACTGATTTTTTGTGCGGCGTATTGTCATATAATGATGCCATCTCTATCCCATGGAATATCTCGAATTCCCTGTTCAGATCGCTCATTGTCTGCCTGATAAGCTCTGCCTCTTCGCGGCTTTTCAGTCTTCCATCTATTATTATTATGTCGTTGTTTTTTATGTGGTTGATGATCGTGTCGGTCCTTGATTTCGTGTTAAGATTTCTCAACCTGCTGTTTGATATGTATCTTATCCTCAACATTTTATCTCTTTTTTGAAATTTTCAATAACGCATCATAGAATTCATCCATGTTTTTAGAGAATTTTGCGCTTATCCCTATTATATTATACTTTGGGAATGATTCCTGTATCTTTTTTATCTTGCTGGATTTTAAATCGACCTTATTTGCGACTATCAAGGTTTTTATCTTTCTCGCTTCTAGGTTGCCTATTATCGTCAAGTTGACCTGGCTAAACGGGTTTTTTGTCGAATCCAGAACTATGACGACCAGATCCATGCTGTCGAGCCATTTTATGCTCTCTATGACTCCTTTTGTCGCTTCTTTTGCGCGTTGTTTGCTCTCTTTTTCTGACATCCCTGATTTCATGAATTTCTCATAATCTATCCTGGTAGTGATCCCCGGCGTGTCTATAAGATCGAATTTCAGTGTTTTACCCTTGATATTCAGTGTCAATTCCTCTTTAATCCCTACTTTTCTTGTTTCATGAGCGACACTGGACACTTCGCCTAATTTTTCATCGTTTGCCAATAAGTCAGAACATATCCTATTGGCCAATGTTGTCTTGCCGCTATTTGGAGGGCCATATAGTCCGATCTTGATCTTTTTATTCTTAGAAAAAAGACCTGATAATAGTCCATCAAAGATATTTCTTAATATTGTTAACATTCAATCACTCTTTTTGAGAACTTAAGCTTTTGGTATTTATTTAAAAAAGTTGTGATTTGAAGGAAATTCAATTGTGATTTTAAGGAGATTCAGATTATAGATATTGAATCGATGGTGCTGCAGAAAGAACATCGAAGAAATGGTGACGTGACAATTATGGGGAATATTTTATCGCTATTACTCCGTTTTTTTTGTCTATTATGTTTGTCCCTTTGCCGATAGTGCTTGAGTTGCTTATTTGAGAATCGAGAAAATATATTTTTTCAACATCCTCATATGTCATGAGTATCTCTCCTCCTCCAGAGTATCCTGTTATGTTTATGGTGTATGGGACTCCATTAGCAAGAAATACTGGAAGGTCAAATGTCCTTTCATAGTCATCAGTGACCGATTCTGCCAATCGTATCTCGTTGGTCACTTTATCCATTATGTTTTGTGCTAGCAACTCGTTTTTCTCTTTGGCGCTCTCAAACATCTTGCCCTGTATAAGCATGAGGAATACAAGAAAAACCAATAACATGAACGTCGTCAATATTACGAATTCTGTTGCGGTTTGTGCCTTCATTGTGTCGTGATCAGGACATAGCTCGTTTTTGATTCAAATCTAAGAGTTTTTTTGCCTCTCGGTTCAGCTGATGGCGCGAATGTCGAGTTTTCCATCGGGAGAGCTCCAGGTGACCTGCCAGGGTATGTGATATTGCCCGTCAAATCTATATCGGAGAAGAACACTGATTCTGTCACTCCCGTGCTTAGCTCATATGTTATTATCAACTCTTTGTGGTCCAGTATGTATATATCTTTCATTGTGTCTGGGTATTTTATATCTAGAGAAACTAAGGAGCCTTCAGCCAGCCCATATACCGATTCTGAATTTACCAATATTTCGTTCCCGATAGTCTCTACCTGTCCTCTTATTGTCTGATCATTGGATGTGGAACTATAATTATAGAAAAAATATCCTGCCGGCAGTATTGCGACTATCGCTATCCCTACGATTATAAGGTATTCTGTGGATATTTGGGCTTTCATCAACACCTCTTTCAATTATTCTTGTATTCTCTTTTTATAAATTTGATTGATATTTTTTCATGAATAAGGCCACAGGTAAGTATTTATCTCGCTCTCGCTCTGCGCCTGTCCCGCATTTACTTTGTCTCTTAATGTGTCTCTTTGATACCTCTTTGAAATGGAAATATTTATAAAAATATCATTTATCCAACAACTTATATGGATGATTCATCGAACGGCAAGAAAAGGAATTTTCTATTAAGGATATACGA
The DNA here is from genome assembly GCA_964591655.1 of uncultured Methanosarcinales archaeon. GTDB lineage: Archaea > Nanobdellota > Nanobdellia > Woesearchaeales > UBA9642 > UBA9642. Next base: position 10,773 of record CAZQDS010000015.1, on the reverse strand, counting down.
GAATAAGTATAAACCATTAATGATAATATCTATACTTATGCTTCTTTTTAGTTTTGGAGTAGTCATATATCAGGTCGCTACGACAGGAGATTTTGTAAGCAAGGGTATTACTTTAAAAGGCGGTTTGACTTTGACAGTGGATACTGATGGACCAGTCAATCCTGATGAACTCCAAGCATTATTGATTGAAAAATATTCTCATGCAGATGTTAATGTAAGATCATTTGGAGAATTGGGAAGTTACGGGTTTGTCGTTGAGGCATCTGATTTATCTGAGGAGGAAATAGTTTCTGTATTGAGAACTAAGTTCCCTGGCCTGACAGAGTCGCAGTATAGTTCAGAGATCACCGGACCCAGTCTCGGGAGCGCATTTTTTGTGCAGACGCTGAAGGCGTTATTCGTCGCGTTCGTTTTCATGAGCCTTGTTATTTATCTATATTTTGGTCACTCTTTAAAATTGAAATGGTTAACATCCATATTATCCATCATCGCTGGGATAATGATGTTCTATGCGGATTCTGTAGTACTGTATATTATCCCTCTATTGATATTAGGCGGATTGATTGTGATATATTTTAAGGACAATATACCTAGTTTTGCTATAATGTTGTGTGCAATATCTAACATATTCTTCTCTTTAGCAATATTCAACCTTATGGGTTTGAAACTTAACACTGGCGGCGTTGCTGCATTCTTGATGCTTGTTGGTTACAGTATTGACACAGATATATTGCTCTCTGTGAGGGTGCTTAAGAGAAAGGAAGGAACGGTATTCGATAGGACTGTCGATGCGATGAAGACTGGTATGATGATGACCGGATCTGCATTGATTGCTGTCTTGACTGCGTATTTTTTCACAAGCTCTGCAGTCATCAAAGAAATAATGTTCATACTTGCTATTGGTCTATTGAGCGACATAGTATTCACTTGGATACAAAATGCCGGGATATTGCGATGGCATCTGGAAAAGAAGGGTTGGAAGTGAGTCATGAACTTTAAACTATTATTCAAGAACTGGAAGGTTTGGTTGTTGATATTCGCGCTATTATTTGCAGTTATATCCTTGCACCCAAACCCTTGGGCTTCTGGTGTTGCTATAAGGAGCGTCGCTAAAGACTCTTCAGCATCACTTGCAGGCATATCTAGTCCATCACCATCCGCTCCTCCTATGAGCAGAGAGGTGATACGTTCCATTAATAATGTGCCTATCGATAATATTAATGATTATGATGATTTTGTCTCTAAATTGATACCTAACAGCACAATTACTATAAATACAAACAAGGACGTCTATAGGGTCGAGGTCAAGTCAAAATATGAGATAATTGTACTAAATGAGACTGAATTACAAAATTATACTGAAGAGTTCTATAATGCAACAATCAATAAGACAATAAATATCACTAAGACAAGATTGGTCAATAAGACACTACAAAGGGATTTAGGCGTTGCGGATCTTGGTTTGAAAGTGTACAATGCACCGACCACAAACATAAGAAAAGGTCTTGATCTTCAAGGTGGTACGAGAGTGCTTCTTAAACCGGAAACTGTGATGAACCAGACAGACGTCGACACATTGATAGAGAACATGAAAGAGAGACTTAATGTTTACGGGCTCTCCGATATTGTTGTCAAGGCGACTTCCGACCTGTCTGGGCAGACATTTATACTTGTAGAGATAGCAGGCGCATCAGACCAGGAAGTAAAAGATTTGATCTCCAAGCAGGGTAAATTCGAGGCGAAGATCGGAAACAACACTGTCTTTAGAGGCGGGCAGGACATAAAACAGGTCTGTAAAACAGCAGAATGCTCATATATAGAGCGTTGCTCAGCAGTGAGCACCGGATATGCGTGCAGGTTCAATTTTGCGATAACTATAAGCACAGATGCTGCGGAGAGGCAGGCATTATATACTAAAAACTTAGGTGTCGTAGTTGAGAATGGAGAGCCATTCCTTACTGAAAATATTGATTTATACTTAGATGATGGTTTATTTGATTCGTTAAGGATAGGAGAGAGTTTAAAGGGAAGAGCCACTACTGATATTAGCATATCGGGGAGCGGTGTAGGTGTGACAGAACAGGAAGCTCTACTAGATGCTCAGAAGAATATGAAGAGATTACAGACGGTTCTCATAACAGGCTCTTTGCCTGTAAAGCTTGAAATTGTTAAGACAGACAATATAAGTCCTACTTTAGGTAATGAATTCATACATAATACATTGATTGTTGGTTTAATAGCGATGGTTCTTGTCATCGGATTGATAATGATTAGATATAAGCGTTTGGTTGTTTCGATACCTGTCGCCATAACATTGATGTCTGAAGTGTTAATATTGTTGGGCGCGGCAGCATTGATTGGATGGAATATTGATTTGATAGCAATTGCTGCAATAATAATAGCCATAGGTACTGGCGTTGACAGTCAACTCGTCATTATAGATGAATTGTCAGGGAAGCATCCTGGCCAGTCTGTCGGTGTCGGTTGGAAAGATAAGATAAAGAACGCATTCTTCATTGTAATGGCTTCATATTTCACATTAGTTGTCGCGATGATCCCATTGATGTTTGCAGGAGCAGGATTGCTTAAAGGATTTGCAATAACGACAATCTTAGGTGTTTCTATCGGTGTATTCATAACTCGACCAGCATTCGCTGTTATTGCTGAGAATCTCTTGAAGCACAAAGAAGAATGAGCCGTTCTCATTCACAGAAATATATCACGTCTTTCTCTTGCTCGACCTTCTTGATTATGTCAAATCTCTCTTCAATCATTTTTTCAATCAATTCTTTCTTTTCAGTTTTCTTCAAGAATGTCAGTATGAACCTGTTCCCTGCTTTTTTTATCTTATTCAGCCCCACATTCACGTCATCAAAATTCTGTATTGCAGTCAATGAAATTACTAAATCGAACTCTTTATTGTAATTCATCTGCTCGGCACGTAAGACAAGGTATTTTCCTTCAGGATCTTTCTTTATCGCAATCCTTATCAATTCCTTGCTGGGATCTATTCCTTCTCGGTCTTTTATACCAAAGAATCTCGTGCTTATCCCTGAGCCGCATCCTACATCAAGAATATTTTTTGGGTCCCTGAAGCCCTTAAGCATTTCATCATCATAAATCTGTCTCTTGATGGAATCAAGCTTCTTTAATTGCTCTTCTTCATGCAATTCGTCATATCCTGGAGCTATCGAATCATAATACGTCATAAATTGATGCAGTCACGAAATCTTTATAAATTTATGTCTATCCCAAATCATTAATTGGGCTCATAGTCTAGTGGCTATGACGCAAAGAAATTCAATTGGGGGCTCATAGTCTAGTGGCTATGACGTCTCCTTGACGTGGAGAAGGTCGCCAGTTCGAATATTGCTGCGAGGCAATGCTTCGCACGCAGTGCGGAAGTCTGGCTGGGCCCATTAAATTTTTCTTTATTTTCTACCATAAAATTTAAATAGTGCAATAATAGGTTTTATTGCATGGCATTAAAAGACTTGTTTTATACCATATTCCAATCACTGAATCCAGAGTCTTATAGTGAATTGTCAGACAGGCCTCTTAGTGACTCGATTAAGTATTTCTTTTTCATAACATTCGTGTCATTATTGTTGATGATTGTGCTTTTCATACCCACATTATATTCTTTGCCTGGGTATTGGAATGATAAGATAAATAATTTTGAGAAATTGGATGTTAATTTCAGTTTTCAGCTCAAACAGCCATTCTATCTGCTGGAAGATCCTGCAATAAGGGTTGAGCAGTCGGGGAGCAATCTGACTAACACTTTAGTGTTGCTGACTGAAGATGGGATATTCTATAAATCAATGATATTCTTCGGCAATAAGAAAGTAATCCCTTTGGATGAGGCATATGATCTTGCAGAAGAGCATCCTGATATGTCAAGATTGATATTCTTCTTGTTGCCTTCATTGATATTCTGGTCGATGATTTTCTTTGTGATATACTTTATTGCAATAATCATTGCGAGCATAATACTCTCAGGGGTCGTTGCCTGGTCATTAGGGTCCAGATTGCCGCCTGCAAAGATTATGCGGATAGGGATATATGCGTCTACAATAATGATATTGCTGCAATTGCTGCTCATGCCTTTCTTTAGGGTTGTCTTTATCCCGTTGATCGCATATTGGATATTGTTGGTCATAGTGTTGTTTTTGTTTAAAGAAAACAGGCATACGGGTTCTTATGGGGGGCCAAGAGAGAAGTCCAAGAAAGATGTCTTCTCTAGAAAAGAGATTTATGAGGATGATGACTCCCCTGTCGTGAAGAGGAAAAAAAAGGTGGATTTCGAAAAAGAGAATGAAGGATTTGTTGAGTGGAAGTGACCTGTTCCAGTATCTATTCTAATAAAAAAATTTAAATACTGCGGTGTCTTTTGCTATTTTAAGGTGGTTGTATGGGTTCGCGCGAAGATAGGATTATGAATTTGGCTGCAACATTGAAGGCTTCTGGATTGGCCAAGTCTGAAGTTCAGGCAAGGATGATGGCTGAAGAGATGATTGGAGTCGAGGAGAATGTGCAGAAGAAGTATGAGGAAGAGCATGTCAAGGCACATGAATACCTGAAGACGGCGAAGAATCTCGGTGATAATCGTGTCAAGGCACAACCGCAACAGGAAACAAGGCCTAAGATTGAACCTATAGGAACAAGGATTCAGCCGATTCCTGCGCAAGCGGTTTCTCAACCTAAAGCCGATCTATCTAATGTCGACACGTCCAGCTCTAAAAACATTTTATCTAAGCCTGTTGATGAGTCGGCTCATGAGAAGAGGGTTGAATTAGAGGAAGTCCATACTGACGTGAATTTCGGCAAAGGCACTCTGAAGGATTTGATGTTGAATCAGATCAAGACAGAGAATCATGAGATAAAGACAATAGAGCAATTGGAAGAAGAGGCTGTTGAAAAAACAGAAGATTCTGCTGCGTCATCAGAAGAATTGGTTGAAGATGCAGCTGCAGAAAGTGTGCCTGAACAGGATGTTCCTGAAGCCTCTAAAGAAGATGCTGAAGAAGATGCTAAAGAGGATGCTAAAGAAGACTCTGCAGAGCAACCTGCGCTTGATGGAAATAAGCTCCGTGAGATGATGGAAGAAGACGGTCCTATGGAAGAGCACACTCGCGAGATCACTGAGAAGCCTAAGGACATCAAGCCGAAAGAGGATTATGTTGAGAATACTGTTGATTTGAGCAACATGTTCAATTTCAACAAGAAATAGTTTCTTTAGTGTTAATTTTTGGTTTTTTAGATATTTTTTGTAATTTGCCTTATATCTCGCTCATCTGCCTTTAGGTTCGATTGTGCTCAAACAAATGGAAAACTTTATAAATAATAAATCACTACGTAGTGATAACTTAATTAGATTTTGATTATTTTAGGTATATGAGGGGGTATAAAATGAAAAAGATATTATTCGTAATGTTGATATTGTTAGCGTCATTTGTAGTTGCAGCTCCAGTATTGACAAACTTATCATTGCAAGGGAATGCAGGCGCCACGGTCCAAGGCACGGTGATATTATCAGGATTGGAGAATGATCCGTTGATAACTCTAGAATCGACAAACCTTGTTGCTGGCTCAAACACATTGAGCAATTCTAATGTGATAATCACAGAATTAAATTCTGCAAATACGAGTATTAGAGAATATACTGTACGAGTTAATATACCGGACAATCAGCCAGCAGGAACATATGTCGGCACTTTAAGGGCTTCAGAAGGGAACAATTTGATTGCACAAAGCACATTGACAGTCATCGTCAACTCAAACATAACTTCTGGCGCATCATTTTCAATGAACGACTTGAGCCTAGGCTCGGATGACCAAGAGAGAGAAACTACAATAAACGGCAATCTGAGAGTATCAAATACCGGTACAGACACATTGACGATCTCATTAACGCATAATGTTCCAACAGCTTACCAATTCACATTAAGCCAGAATACTGTGACATTGACATCTGGTCAATCAATAGATGTGCCAGTAACAATATATGTTCCAGACACCCAAGATTCAGGGAGGAACAGTGTAGGGACAGTCACTGCAGTTTCAAATGACGGCATGACAAAAATTGCAACGGTCTATCTAGAGACAAAGAGCGAACTTGAGATATCTAAGGTCAAGATAGAGGTCGATGGCGATACGGAGTCAATAAGCGATGATGATGAAGTCGATGCAAAAGCAGGAGACGATATCATATTGACTGTCACCGTTGAGAATAATTTTGATGATAATATAGATATAGAGGATGTCGAAGTCGAAATAGAGTCAGACAGCGATTTGGATTGGGACGACAATAACGATGTTGGAGACATAAGCGACGGAGACAAGGAAGAGATTGATTTCTCATTCAGCATAGATTCAGACATAGACGAGGATGAGTATGATGTCGAGGTAAGAGTGAGCGGGGAAGATGAGAATGGCGCAACACATGAAGACACATTAACATTCACAGTGAATATTGACAAGGAGAACCACGAGATCACGATAATGAGTGCAACATTGAGCCCTAACAGGGTATCATGCGATGCAAGGACAGTCACTGTTCGGGCAAATGTAGAGAACACCGGCTCAAACGATGAAGATGACGTGAGCATTGTCGTAGAGAATGAAGAATTGAATGTTTATGAGTATTCGACAAGGATCGATCTCGAAGAGGATGATGATACGGACAAATCATTCGTGTTCACAGTCCCAAAGAGCGTCCCAACAGGAGAATATATCATACACGTAACAACATACTATGACAATGATGAGGAATCAGACGAAAAGGTATTATCATTGTTTGTCGATGCATGTTCTGGGACAGTGACGACTAACACGACAACTACAGGGACAGGAGGCACAAGCGGCTCAGGTACTGGGACAATACAACCGATAGTCTATCCTTCTGGAACAGTCGGTCCAACATATGGTGGAGTGAGCTTCTTCAACAGCGCATCATATGTCGTGTTGCTTGTAGTGGCAGTATTGATATTCTTGGTGCTGATAACACTATTGCTGATAAAGTTTGTATTTTAATTTTTTTTATAATTTAAATTTTTGTTTCTAACATTTTTCCACTTTTTCTGTCTTGCAGATTATTTTTGCTTTTCACATCCTTAACCAAAAGATTTAAATATACTCAATAATCGTTCACTATTGCATGAAGCTGGTATTTCACGGCGGTGCAAGAGAGGTGGGTAAGAGCTGTATCGAGCTCATAACTCAAGAGAAACGGTTCTTGCTCGATGCCGGTGTCAAATTTAAGGAGAACGGTTTTGAGGCACCATTTCAAGTATTTGATATGCCTGGTATAGATGGACTTTTCTTGAGCCATGCGCATCTTGACCATACGGGTGCATTGCCATTGTTTGAGCATTTCAACTTGATATGCCCTATTTTTACGACACAACAGACGAAGGAATTGACGAAGATATTGCTCAAGGATTCTTATAAGATCGCAAGGATAAGGCATTTACATCCAGCATATCAGAAAGTTGATCTGAGGAAAGTCTATAATGCAACAAGGACTGTGGAATTCAATAAATGGTATACGCATCTCAATGTAGAATTCAAGTTCTTGAATGCAGGACACATCCCCGGAAGCGCGATGGTGCTCGTGAAAACTGAAGGCAAGAAATTGCTCTACACTGGAGATTACAAATACCATTCCACAGAATTAATGAAGGGAGCCGATACTGAAATAGACACGAATATTGATTTGAAGGATATTGATGTGATGATAACAGAGAGCACTTATGGCGGAAAACCACTCCCTGACAGGAAGGCTATTGAAAACTCATTCTTGGATAAGATAACTGAAGTGATAAAGAATGGCTCTGTCATAATCCCAGTATTCGGGCTTGGGAGGGCACAAGAGATACTGATATTATTGGCAAATAAGAAATGGCCTGTCCCGATATATCTCGACGGCATGGCTGTTGACGTCACAAAGACGATACTCTCTGGCAACCCATCTTACATCAATGAGAGAAAAAAGCTCCAGGAGATGTATAGGCGGGTCGATGTGATAAAAAAAGAGAAGAAGAGGAAGAAAGTCATGAATAATAGGGGTATATTTGTGACGACATCCGGAATGCTCCAAGGGGGCCCAATAATGGCTTATCTTGAGAACATGTGGGGCAACACTAATGATGCGATACTCATGACAGGATTCCAATGCAAGAGGACAAATGGGCAATTGTTGCTTGATGAAGGTTACGTTTATCTTAATGGATGGAAGACATATGTGAAGGCACAATACAAGAAATTCGATTTCTCAGGCCATAGTGATGATATGGAACTGAAAGAATTCATACAGAAGGTCAAACCAAAAAACCTAGTTATAAATCACGGTGATGAGCCTGCGGTCCTAGCATTGAAGGAGTGGGCAGAAAAATCCATGAACTGCAAAGTTTTTGCTCCATCAGTTGGCGACAAGATAGAATTCTAGATGTTCTATGCTTTCTCTTCTATTATCTTTATTATTTCCTCTGTCGTGTCTGCGAAATATATCCCTTGCAGATGCTTCTCTGATATGAAATTTCGTGTCAATGTATCCTTACGTAACCATCCGAACAATCCCTTCCAATATTTTTTGTCCACTAATATGACTGGTACGGGGTCAGCCATGTTCGTCTGTATCAATGTGACATATTCGAAAAATTCATTCAGTGTGCCGTATCCGCCAGGATAGAATAATAATGCATCGCTTTTTATTGCGAGACAGAATCTTCTGGTAAATAAGAATTTGAATGAATATGTGTGTGTGAAAACGTTGTCTTTGACTGTCTGTTCTCTTTTCAGAAGCCCTGCTTTGAATCCTATAGAAGCAGTTTTTGCTCGCATCGCTCCAGTATTTGCGGCCTTCATTATGCCAGGGCCACCGCCTGTAAGTATGGCATATTTTTTTAATCCGAGCTCATAAGTCGTTTTTTCGCAATGCTTATAAGTCTTATTGCTTTCTTCCAATGCATGTGTACCGAACACAGATACTATCTTCTTGTCGATCTTGTTGAGTATCTCTAGTCCCTGCTCTATCTCTTTATCTACGTCCTCTCCTGTTTCTCTTATGTGCATGTAATATTCCTTGTTTTTTGATAATTGGCTCATTTATTTTTCTCCGATAGTATTTGTGTCTTACTTAATAAACTACCTCATTTTTTATTCATTCTTTTTATTCATTATTATGATTAAATTTACTCATTCCTATGTTCGATCTTCTTTAGAATGTCCTCTTTTCCTTTCCAGTCGAGGACTTCTTTCAGTACTTCAGTTATGTTCTCTACAGGTATTATCTTAACGTTTGACAATTGCTCTTTGTCTACAATTATGTCTTTCATGTTAGTCTTTGGGACTATCACATTCTTGATTCCTGCAGCGATTGCTGCCTCTATCTTTGCAGAGACTCCTCCTATAGGGAGCACTTCTCCTCTGACTGATAATGATCCTGTCATCGCATAATCTTGTTTTATAGGTATATTCTTCAACGCGCTGATTATGGTGGTCGCGACGGCGATACTTGCGCTGTCTCCCTCCACGCCTTCATATGTCTGCAGGAATTGTACATAGATGTCTTTTGTCTCCTTTATGTCTTCTCCGAAATATTTCTTTATTATTGCCGAAACATTCTTTATGGCCTCTTTCGCTATCTCCCCAAGCTTTCCTGTCGCTATTATCTCTGACTCTTTTCCACCCGGGGTGACTTCGGCCTCTATTGGAAGGACGATCCCTGAGTAATTTGCACCTGAGCCTATGACTGCCAATCCATTCACTCTTCCTATCTTCTTTCCTGACACGACAATCACTTCGTACTCTTTTTTCCTCTCGATGAATTTATCTGAAATCTGTTGCTCTAATGATCTCGCGATCTTCTTTGCCCTTATTATGTGACTCTTTGTCACATATTCGGATTTGTCCTCTACAGCAACATCTCCTGCTGCTCTGATCAATCCGCCTAAGTCTCTGAACATCAATGATAAGTGCCCTTTCCTGTTCGCTCTCCTTCTCGCTTCTTCTATTATGTAATCAACAGCCTCTTTGTTGAAGTGAGGAATTTTCTTGTCCTTGTTGACCTCTTGCGAGACGAATACCGCGATCTTGTTCCTGTTCTCCTGGTTGTCTGGCATCGTTTCGCCCATGAATACTTCATAGCCATATCCTCTTATTCTTGACCTTAATGCAGGATGCATGTGTTGTACGGTCTCAATGTTTCCTGCAGCTACCAAGATGAACTGGCATGGCACTTGTTCTGTCCTCACCATTGCTCCTGCGCTTCTTTCTGATTGCCCTGTTATGGCATATTTTCCCTCTTGCAAGGCCGTAAGGAGGTCCTGCTGTGTTGCAGGTTCTAATGTCGATATCTCGTCGATGAACAAGACTCCCATATGCGCTTTGTGTATCATTCCAGCGACCACTCTTTCATTTGCCGGTGTCCCTAAACCTCCTGATTGGAATGGATCATGTAATACATCTCCTAACAATGCTCCAGCGTGTGCTCCTGTAGCATCATAGAATGCAACTTGTTTATTGTTGAAATTATCTACAATCACTTTTGGAGTCCCTGAATTTCCTCCCGTCACTTTCTTGCCTAGGTTCATGAACATCGCGACTGCTGCAAGGAACATCATCCCTCCTAAGAAGAATGCTGCAAACATTATGTCTGACTTGTAATAATTCCTCACCCACCATGGGGCGACCATTGCAAGTACTGCGATGATAAGTATTATTATGTTTTGGCTCTTCAATGCAGAATTATTCTCCAGCTTCGCTTTAGAG
>CAZQDS010000014.1:0-15869 GCA_964591655.1 uncultured Methanosarcinales archaeon | reverse complement strand
ATAGAATTTATCTGCAAAACCCTTCTTCTTGAGAAGTTTCTCTGCATGCTCAGCAATCTCCCGGACCCTATCCTCTACCTGCAATTCTTTTGAAAGGTACCCCCTTGCCAAAAATGCCCTGCTGTATTCATTCAACCAATCCATCTTATCAACAGTTTTTTGCTCCATCTCAACCCCTCCTAAAACAAGTCGTCTCCAGTCAAGCTCTGTGTTCTCTTGCTATAATTTATCGATCTCTTAACAAAGAAATCACCATGCTTTGTCGCAAGAATCTCATCATCAAACCACTCAGTCTCTCGCACTATACACTCATCGACCTCGAACAATTTCTTCATGCCGATGCTCACGAGCGAATTATTGAAACGGTTTTTTATGAACTCAATTATTGTCTTTTTCGGAAGGAATGTCAATTCTCCTGCTTCAAGTATCCAATCAACGACTTCAGTCTCTGTCTCTAATGCCAATCGGCATAATTCTATGATTGAATCCTCATACTCCTTGTCAAACCATTCAGGATGCTCTTTCTTGATTATGTTTATGACATCAATCCCGAATAATCCATGGATCTGCTCCTCCTTTGATGTTGCCTCGACAGCATTTGACACTCCTTTGAATAATGCCCTGTACTTGTTGAATGACATTATTATCAGGAATTGTGAGAACAAGGAGACGTGCTCTATGAACAATGAGAACAAAAGTATTGATTGCGCATATTCTTTCGGCTCATCGCTTCTCGCATTCAATATTGCCTTCTCTAAATATGCAATCCTTTTGGAGATTACTGGGATCTCCTTTACTCTTGAGAATTCATCGTTCAATCCTAATATTTCAAGCAGGTGCGAGTATGCATCCATGTGCCTGACTTCGCTTTCGGCAAATGTGAAACCGACTGCGCCTATCTCTGGTTTCGGGAGTTTCTTGTATATGTCTCCCCAGAACGTCTTTACTGCAACCTCAATCTGTGCTATGGCAAGCATGGCATTGCGTATCGCATTGCGCTCCACATCAGAGACGTTGATCTTGAAATCCTGTATGTCGCTTGTGTAATTGAATTCTGTATGTATCCAGTATGAATGCCTTATCGAGGTCACATATTCGTAGAGTTCTGGATATTCATATGGTTTTAACGGGATTCTTTTCTTGAATATGTCTCTCTGCCTAAGTTTTGCATGCTCGTTACGATAGATTATGTATGCCTTCGCAACATCATGAAAGTTTTCTGTCATTAAAGACTCTTCAACGTAATCCTGGATCTTTTCAACAGTAGGGTAATCCTCTTTTGAGATAACTTCTTTATCCTGCTCTTTTTCTGCTATCCTTTCAATGTAATTTTTATTGATGAGCGCTATCACGCCATCTGTGACACGATCCGCATCTGTTCTTGTCCCATGTTTTTGAGCAGCCATTGCCTTATATATAGCGATAGCTATCTTTTCCCTGTCGAATTTTGCTATAGAACCATCCCTTTTGACTACCTTTAGATTTGATAGATCCGCCCCAACCAACTTCTGTTCCTTCATCACAATCCTCCTCACACACCCATAGTATCTTTTTGTATATCAATATAAAAAAGATAGTATCGAATTCAGCACAAAACCTATATTTTGTGGCCAAAAAACAAACAGAACACAAGATATAGTGTATTTGCTTGTTACTTTGCACCTAACTTATATTTAAATATTTTTATGCTCAAACATACAGTTTTGAATAATTCCTTTATAAAATACGCAATTAAATGACAACAATCTTTATATATAACTTCCATAAATAAAACCCCAGAACACAATATTTAGTATAAAAAAATATACCGTTCATGAGTAAATACAATATATGGTGTTATGGTACGCGGACCATACGGATTGAGGTGTCATTATGAAATGTCCATTCTGTGGGAGTTCTGAACTGAAAGTCGTTGATAAAAGAGTAAGCGATGACGAATCGAATAGGAGAAGAAGAGAATGCTTGAAATGTGGCAAAAGATTCACAACCTATGAAAGGGTCGAGATGGTTGAAGTAAAGGTTGTGAAGAAAGATGGCAGGAGAGAACCGTTCAACAGGGATAAGATCCTGAAAGGGCTCCTGAAAGCATGCGAAAAAAGACCAATAAGTGACGAGTTGATACAGGCAACACTTGATGATATTGAATCTGAAATACTAAGTTCTGAATCTCAAGAAATCAAGAGCACAGAGATAGGCGAAATAGCGATGAAGCATCTGAAGAAGCTAGATGAGGTCGCATACATAAGATTTGCATCAGTATATAGGGAATTCAAGGATTTGAAACAATTCGAGTCAGAGCTTTCAAGCCTAAAAGTCGTGAGCAGGGATAAGCAAGAGAAACACACAGACACAACAGACCTCAACCTGCTTGTCTCGACACCGACAAAAGGCACAGTCACAGAATGGAACAGGGAAAGGATAATGGAGGCATTAGAGAAAGAGATCAAATTAAGCCATGGAGATGCGGAGGACATAGCCAAATCTGTAGAGGCAAAAGTCATCCGTTCAGGCGTAAAGATGATATCTACCTCCCTTCTCAGAGAGCTTGTAAATAATGAACTATTCGAAAGAGGGATGACAAAGAAACTCGAGAAGCAAGAAATACTTGGGATAAGCGTCTACAACCTGAATCAGATAATATTCTCAAAGAACAATGAGAACAGCAATGTCGTCTCAAATAATCCGGAAGCAGTCAACCTTGCAATAGCTGAGCAAGTGATTAAGAGCTACGCTCTTAAGGAAATATTCAGCAAAGACGTTGCTGAAGCACATCTGAAAGGAGCAGTTCATCTTCATGATCTCGGATACGCGATAAGAGTATATTGCTCAGCGCACAGTCTTGAATATATCAAGAAATATGGCTTGAAACTTTCTAATCTCAATTCAGAATCAAGCCCGGCAAGACATGCAGCAACACTCACAGGGCACCTTAATACATTCCTTGCAAGCATGCAAGCATATTATGCTGGAGCGCTTGGATTGGCACACATAAACATATTCTATGCGCCACTCCTTATAGGCAAGACTGCGAAGGAAATGAAGCAAGAAGCACAATACTTAATATTCTCTTGTAGCCAGAACGCATTCAGCAGGGGCGGGCAGACATTGTTCATCGATTTCAACATACATACTGGGATCCCAGGATATTTTAAGAATATTCCAGCAATCGGGCCAGGAGGAACGTACATGTTGAAGAAAAAGGATGGCACAATCGAGCAATTCAAAGAGATACCAAAAGAGTTCAGGAACGAGAATGATGAGCTCATACAACCAGAAGATGTAGGGAAAGAAGGAAGATTCTTGACATACAAGGATTTCGAGAAGGAGTCACAGATGTTCTGCAGGGCATTGATGGAAGTATGGCATGAAGGTGATAGTCAAGGGAAAGTGTTCGCGTTCCCAAAGATGGACTTCCACATAAACCAGGACTCATTCAATGATAAGGAGCAATTGAAATTATTGAAGTATGCATGCGAGATATCTGCTGACAACGGATCGACATACTTCGTTTTTGACAGGGATGAAGTCACACTAAGCGCGTGCTGTAGGTTAAGGACACAGATAAAGGATAAGTACTTGATCAATCATCCTGAATCCTTAAGGTTCTGCGGATTCCAGAACGTTACAGTCAACCTCCCTCAATGCGCGTATAGGGGAAAGACTGTTGAAGGCACCATAGAAGAGATAAAGAAAACGATGGAGTTAGTCATGAAAGCGCACTTGCAGAAGAAGGCATTCATCACAAAGATATCGAATGCTCCAGGAACCCCATTATGGCAGATAGGGATGAAAGCAGCGGACGGGAGACCATATGTGGACTTGAATGAAGCGAGTTACATCATCGGCATGATTGGCCTGAATGAATGTGTAAAATATCTTTCAGGGAAAGCATTGCATGAATCTGACGAAGCGTACAAGCTTGGATTGAAGATTGCATCAGCAATGTACCTAAAGACTAAGGAATTCGAGCAATTGCATGGATTGAAGCTTGTCCTTGAAGAAAGCCCTGCAGAATCAGCAAGCTTAAGGATGGCAAAGATAGACACACATGAATATCCTGAAGCAAAAGATTTTGTGCGTGGAAATATTGAGACAGGAGAGATATATTATACGAACAGCATACATTTCGAGGCAGATGCACCAATAGACATAATGGAAAGGATAGAGAAGCAGGCAAAATTCAATCCAATAATAGAAGCAGGAGCGATAACACACGTGTTCGTAGGAGAGCAGAAGCCAAGCTCAGAAGCGATCTTTTCATTGGTAGAAAAAACATGGAAGAACACGCCATCAGCACAATTAACTATAAGTCCAGAATTCACAGTCTGCAAAGACTGCAACCAAGTATCAAGAGGGTATGATAGGGATTGAGAATGGGAATAATATCAAAAATAACAACATATGTCAAATCGGTACAAATAGAGGGTGAAGGGCAGATATTAAAAGTTGTTGGGAAGTCTTCACGCGGAGCAAAAGACGGCAACTATCAGCTTAATTTCACTTCAGGAGCACTTAAAGAAGTGCTTCATTATGAACATATGGAGTACACTATAACAGTTGTATCTGGCTTTAAGAAGAAAAATGAGATCATAAAACCAGGTGATAATATCCAAATCCTGATGGAATCAAAAAGCGGGGCAAAAGTTATGCTCACAATGAGTATGGAAAGGTTCGCCGACCTTGCTGAAGGAGCCAATCCTGCAAGGAATTCGGTATTCATGACATATGAGGATCAGGAAAACAATAAGGCAGGATTAAGAAAAGGGGAACATGTAGTATTAATGATACAACACGTACATGATGAATCATGGACGGATATGAAGAAGTTGCTTGCGGGAAAGCAGATAATAATATTATTGACAGGAAAATAATATTCATGAGGTGAAAACATGGCAAAATGTGAGCATTGCGGAAGCACAAACGTGTATGGGATAAGCAGGGTTGTAGGATACTTTTCCAGGATAAACAACTGGAACAAGAGCAAGCAAGCAGAATTCAAAAGCAGGCAGAAAGGAGATTATGCAGTAAAAGAGTGCGAGTGCAAATAAAATTTTAATTTAAGTTTAATGGAGTGATACTTATGAAATTAAGATATGTAAAGACAGACCCAGAAGTTCTTAACCCTGAATATATCAGGGAAGGAGATATTGCATTTGATTTGAGAAGCAACGAATCAGATTACATGCTCAAACCAAGTGAGTGGAAGATATTCAAGACAGGCCTGAAATTAGAGATCCCGATGGGCCATGTCGGAAGCATAAGAGACAGGTCAGGACTTCCGGCAAAACATGCAATACACACAATGGGTGGAGTCATAGACCCTAATTATAGGGGAGAGATAGGGGTAATACTGATAAATTTAAGCCAACAACCATTCAATGTTGAAAAAAACACTAGAATCGCACAGATGTTAATACAAAAATCTGAAGTAGTGGAGTTTGAAGAGACTGATGAGCTTTCTGAGACAAACCGTGGAGAGCAAGGATTCAATAGTTCTGGATACAAGTGAGGTCAAAATGATACTTAAATTATTCACGCAGCCATCATGCCCTAGATGCCCTGCTGCAAAAGCTGTTGTGAAGCAGATTGAGCATAAGGTCAAGGTCGAGCAATATGATATTAAGACAGAGGATGGATTGGCAGAAGCATTAGAATATAACGTGATGGCCACGCCATCGATAGTCATCATCGATCATGAGAAGAATGTCCTTGGAGAATTCCTAGGACAAGCACCAAGCATTGAGGAATTGGATAAGATTCTTAAATAATAAAATGGGGCTTCAATGGATATCCACATCAAAGGGGTTCAGAAGGTTTCGTTGATAGATTATCCTGGGAAGGTATCAAGCATAGTATTCTTGAACAAGTGCAATATGCGTTGCCCTTACTGCCATAACCCTGAACTTGTATTCAATAATGATTCTGGAGGAGAGTTTCCGGACATTTCAGTCCAAGAGTTCATGGGTTTTCTTGATTCCAAAAAGAAGTGGATTGATGGGGTGAGCATATGCGGTGGAGAGCCAACATTGCACCCGGGACTTCCTGAATTCATTAAGATGATAAAAGATAAAGGGCTTTCTGTAAAACTCGACACTAATGGGACTAATCCTGCAATGCTAAAAAAGTTGATTGATGATAAGCTTGTCGATTACATAGCGATGGATGTGAAGAACAGCCAGGAAAAATATGAGAACACGACAAAAGTGAAAGTCAACATGGAAAAAATCAAGGAAAGCATAAGACTGATGATTGATGCAGGAAAAAAAGGATTGATCGATTATGAGTTCAGGGCAACGATACTCCCGAGGCTTCATGATAGTGAATCGATAAAGGGTCTTGGAGCGCTTGTCGATGGCGCAAAAATATTTTATCTGCAAAAATTCAAGACAGAGCATTCCCTTGTAGATGACACATTCAAGGATGAGAAGACATTCACTGAAAAAGAGATGGAAGATCTCAAAAATATGATCCGCCCATTTGTTCAAGAGGTTGATTTTAGGTAAAAAAAATAAGAAGTCACAGATTTACTGATTTCAGATAAAAGTAGTCTCTTAAACCCTTGAAGTTCGACAAGAACCGCTTCCCGTAATCCTTGTAATGATTCTTTATCTTCACATTATAATAATCATAGACATTGTTCCTCATGTTCTTGTTTATCCACGCCAAACCGGCATTGACAGCATTCGGGTCATGCCTATGCGCTAATGCGGCGAATTCCGCAACCTGTTCTTCAGTCCAATTGCTCTTGAGCTTCTCTAGCTGCGCAGTGCTCAGGCTTCCGACAAATTCGCACAGATTATTTATGTTCAGCAGATATGTTCCCTTCACATGATTCATGCCGTTTAGTTCAGTTATATTTTTAGGTATCCGATGCCGTTCTGGAAGCGCATAGTTTATGAGCGATGCCTTAACTATTGTTGTGCCATCATCATACCATGCATTAGGTGTGAATTGCGACGGCCCCTTAGAATCCCATTTGTCTTTTGCAGGGATATAGTCTATGAATTCTCTCCCAGCATTCCTTAGCAGGAAATCAATGATCAAAGAATTCTCGTATCCGTTGCCTCCGCTCAGGATTTCTGTCATGAAATTTCCCATCACAGTGTATTGGTTCAATGATAGTGCCATATCCTTAACCAATTGCGTCCTCGTCGAATCTAGTTTCTTAAATTCGCCATTCTTTATCCATTCATCGTTCTTCAAAGACATGACAGCGTTCCAATCGATGGATCTCTTTATCACATCGAGGCTATCACGAGCCTCATTAAGGTACTCTTCCAACGATATTTTTGTTGATGTGTTAGGATCATAGTTCGTTACGAAAGCATCATAGAACCTCTTTACATCACCATTGCTTTTTGCGATCCTAAATTTATTGGCCCACATCGCATCGAGATTCTCCTTGAAATTCACGTGGAAAGAATCAGGCACAACTCCTTTAAAACCGAAATATTCAGTGGCCAAACCTTTCAATTCAATTCCAGAAATATCGATTTGAGGGACACTGATAACAGGATAGTCTATGGAGAAATCAATAGTGCTGTCCTTTATCATAGATGTGTATTGCTGGCTATGCGAATTTTCAGCTAATAATATCGTTACAAGACTCCCGACCGCCAATATGCTCCTTAATCCCATATATGCAGGGATAAACAATCGCTTTAAAAAAGTTATGATATAGTAGTAACAAATCCCTTCCAGTTTTTTCCTGCATTTAATCATTAAATATTAAAAGCATCAAGGGTTATTCAGGATATGAAGAAAAATAATCAGACCAATAATTTGATAAAAGTTTTATCCATAATATGCATAATAATACTCGTCGCTAACATATTCCTGTTCGCATTCAGGATATATTCAGCGATGGTAATGTGGATAGTGATAATAGTTATTGCAATAATAGCTTTTCCTGGGATGAAGATATTGAAGAGGAAATTCAGGTGAACAAAGAAAAATGATAATAACCGTCACAGGCACGCCAGGGACAGGGAAGACGTATGTCGCGAAGAAGCTTGCAAACAAAAACCTGAGATATATAGACCTTAACTCGATGATAAAAAAAGAAAGATTATACGACAAGTATGACAGGAAAGCAAAGACTTATGATGTAGATGTGAAAAAGCTCAAGAAAATAGAGGAAAGATTTGCAGGATATAAGGAAAAAGAATTTGAAGTCAAAAAAATAATTAATATTGATGGATTGAAAAGGGCATTAAAAAATAAAAAAGGGATACTAATAGACAGTCACTTGAGCCATTTCATCAATTCAGATTTATGTATCGTCGTCAAGGCAGACATAAAAACCATAAGCGACAGGCTGAAAGAGAGGAAATATAGCTCAAAGAAGATAAGGGACAACGTCGAAAGCGAGATATTTGACGTGTGTCTTGAAGATGCAAAAAGATTAGGGAGGAACATTGTCGTCATAAACAATGGTTGAAATGGTCAAGGAGTTATCATCAATGGACATATATTATCTTATGAAGGAATTGAAGCAGTTAGAGAACTCTAAAGTCGACAGGATATATCATACTACAGAGAATTATGAGGAATTGTTGGTTGTCGTGCATGTAACAGGAAAAGGCAAACACATAATAAAAGTCATGTTGCCTAGCATGATATTGATGGATTACTCCAAGGAAGAGCAGGGCACAGCGACGGGATTATGCATGATGCTGAGAAAGAACCTGGAAGGAAGCATACTGGCAAGCATAGAGCAAGTGAGTTTTGAAAGAGTGATAATACTCACATTCCAGAGGAAAGAGGAAAGGAAACATCTGATAATAGAGTTATTCGGGAAAGGCAACATAATATTCTGCGATGACAAATTGAACATATTGAACACATTGAGAGAGGAACATTGGAAAGACAGAGAGATAAAGAAAAAACAGGCATATCAACAACCTATATCTAACAATATACTGAAGATGGACGAGAAAGAGATTGAGAAAATAATCAACACATCCAAGAGGACAAGCCTAGTCAAGGTGCTAGCAATGGATCTCGGCCTAGGAGGAGTATATGCAGAAGAATTATGTGCAACCATAGGCATCGATAAGGAATCAAAGAATGCGGACTCTAAGAAAATCCTGAAAGGCATAAATGAATTGTTAAAGAAGAACACCAAACCAAACTCTGTCGACGGAAAAATATTCCCCTTCGAGCTGCAGACTAAGAAAGCAGAAAAATATTACGATAGTTTCAATGAAGCGATATTGCAGAATATAGAGCTCAAAGACATGCAAAAAGAGAAGTATGATAAGCAAAAAGAGAAGATAGATGCAATAATAAACCAACAATCGAAAATATTGGAAGAGACAGAGAAAGAGATAATTGAGAACCAGAGAAAGGCAGAGTCTATATACGAGCATTACAAAGAATTAGAAGATATCATCAAAGTTATCAAGGACGCGCAAAAAAAATATGGATGGAAAGAAGTAAAGAAAAGATTAAAAGAGGATAAGAAATTCTCGAGGATAATAAAAGACATAAATGAGAAAGAGCAGACAATAACTATAGAATTAGATGAATTATGAGGATAAACATAAAATAAAAAATGATCGCAAACCAATTAATCAAGAGATACCAGGAATTAGGATGCAGCTGCAAAGCAGTGAAATTGAAGGATTCTTTGAGAATAAACACTTTAAAGATAGATGAGAAACAAGCAATCTCAAGATTGAAAGAATTGAAAGTAAAGCTTACAAAGATTCCATACACTGACAATGGATATTTCTATGAGTCAAAATTCTCATTAGCATCGACGACAGAGTACTTGAATGGATACATCTACGTACAGGAATCGGCATCGCAGCTGCCAGCAAAAGTCCTCGATCCGAAACCAGGAGAATTAATCCTAGATATGGCAGCAAGCCCCGGAAGCAAGACTACACAGATGGCTGCAATGATGAGCAACAAGGGGACCATAGTCGCAGTTGACAATGATTCCAGAAGACTCCTCTCCCTGAGGAACAACCTTGAAAGATGTGGCGTCGAAAACACCATACTTTACAAGAAAGATGCACGCTTCATAATGGATTTCAAGATGGAATTCGACAAAGTATTGCTCGATGCACCATGCTCGGGGAATTATGTCATAGAAGAGAAATTCTTCCAAATAAAAAACATCCAAGGCATAATGGAAAGATCACGAGTGCAAAAAGAGCTCCTGAGGGCCGCAGTGAAAGTCCTGAAGAAAGACGGAGTGCTGGTCTATAGCACATGTTCTCTCGAGCCGGAAGAGGATGAGATGAACATCGACTGGCTCCTTACGAAATATCCAGAGATGAAACTTGAAGAGACAGGATTAGACGTCGGAGAGCCTGGACTCACAAAAGCTTTCGGCAAGAAACTCAATCCTGAACTGAAGAAGACCAGAAGATTCTGGCCAGAGAAGACAGGAACAGAAGGATTTTATATAGCGAAACTTCGAAAAACCGTATAATACTCGTCAATTCTGAAAATCTTCCGAAAAATTCTAAGTAAGCATTATTAACGACTCAATCTACTTCTGAAAAAGAAAAAAGTGGCTGTGCCACTAAATGTCCCACGAAGACAATAATGGTATAGCCGATCGATTATTTAAATTTTGTGGCGCGGTGGCTGAGTCCGGCTTAAAGCGCTGGACTTAAGATCCAGTAGATGTCCCACGAAGATATCTCGCGGGTTCAAAACTACAACGGGTGAAAATCCCGTCCGCGCCGACCCAAAAAAAATATCGGAGGACTAAAAAATGGGATTGACAGCAAAAAGGGAAGAGCATCTGAAGAAGATGCCGATAATAGAGAATAAGATAACGACGAGCAGGAACGGAAGGTTCTTGATACACAGGACGATAATAACACACATAATGCCTACAGATTATTATAGGGCAGTTTTAAGTAATGCCGTAAAGGTCACAGAGGAAGAATTGACTGATGAAGAGATAGACAATATCGTAAAGGAAGGGAGAGAATTCCTTAAGGAAAGAGAATAAGAAAAGATAAAAAAAAATATTGAAGTTTTTTTTAAATTTTATATTTAATGCTTCACTTGAAATAGCTTGTCTCATTATCGGCAGATATGCTTATTCCTAATCCCCTAACTGTGTCAAGCAATTTGTTCGCTTCTTTCTCGCCGAAATATGACTTCATTACGAGATACTCGCATCCTAATGCATATTTTGACATCTTCTTCCCATCTGCATGGATTTTCTTGACGAAATCTATGACGCTATTAGGGTTGAAATCAACAACATGCAATTCCTTGTCGAATTGGAATGATTCCTGGAATCTTTCTGCAGCTTTCTCTGCAGTCTCATCCAATCTTATCAAGTAATCAGTGTCTGTTCCCCTCAATGCTGGAGTGTTCACATATACCACACCAAGCGCGTGTATATCCTTTACTGCTCTTGTAAGGTATCCCATCTCTGCTGTCAACCTGTTGAGGATTGTGCCGTATATTGCGAGTTGTTTCTTTCCATCTTTTTCGAAACAATCTTCGGCGGCATTTGGGAATCCTGAAAATCCAGATATCTGATTGAACTGGTTCTTTTTAGTCCCGAATAATAGTTTATTGTCTTTTGTAAGGATGTGTGCGTGAGTGCTTATGGACAATAGCTTGTATTTACTCAAGTCATCTGTCATATCCTGGAAATCTGCATTCCTGTTGAACGCTTGAGTATACTTGAAACCTCTTACGTTTGTCTCGACAATTATGTTATTATCGATTGTCTTTATCGGCTCTTTTATGTAAAGTATCGGATTGTCCTTTGCATTCTTGTTCTTCTCCAAATTCTTCTGCCAGTTTTGATCCACTTTCTTCTCAAGCTCTTCAGGCAAGGCTTCAGCATCATTATTAACTTTTATAGATAATGCATTCCCTTCCAGGGCATCATATACTGGGATTGCTCCGAAATGGTTCCATACCTGTATTTCCGACATGTTTGTTTCTTGCATTTTTTCCCCCGATTGCTCATATTGGGCAATCATTATTTATAAATTTACAGTTTTTTATTACTTTACAGTAAATAAAATATATTAATAAACTTTATTATATTAATTTTTAATAAAACGAAAGATATTTATACTTTTATTTACATATTATTAAAAAATGATTAAAATTAACTTATTAGATAAAAAAATACTAAACATCCTCATACTGAACAGCAGGCTAGAATACTCAGAGATAGCAAGACTTACAGGAACATCCACAGAAAGGGTTTTTTATAGGATAAACAGATTATTCAAGAATGGGATAATAAACGAATACAAGGTGCTGTTGAGATACACAGAGTTAGGATATAACCAATACAATATATTCATCAAACTCAAGCACATAAATATCGATTTGAGGGAGAAATGGAAAGAATACTTCAAAACTCATCCATTCACAGTATGGGTGGGAACATGTGTAGGAGAATATGATTTTAGGATCTTTTTAATAGCAAAAGACCACTTTCAACTAAAGGCAATCCTAGAAAAGATAGATGAAGATTTAGGACCGGACATAGCATCATTAATGATTCTTAATAGGATAAAAAAATATGAAGGCAGCAGTTATCTGACATTCAGAAGTTATTCTACACAAAAAGAAGTCGATGAGATAAGACAAACCTTATCTAACATGAAGACCGAAAAAAAAGACAAACCGATAACAATACTGGACGGCAAGGATATGAAAATACTACGCAAATTGTGCTACGATCCAAAAATAAAATATACAGAAATAGCAAAACAAATGAAAGTCACCCCAGAAGACATAAAATATCGTGTAAAAAAAATAAACTCTACACCAATAATCGCCAGATATTCGATAAGCGTAAACTTCCCAAAAATGGGATTGTTATGGCTTGCAGTATTGATAAAGATAACAAATAAAAACAAAAAAAAAGAATTTATAGACTATGCATTAAACAATCCGAAAACTGTCAATGTCATAGAGAATCTAGGGGAGTGGGATCTAGAACTGACATTCTATGCAAAAGATATTGACGAAGTAGACAAATACATGCTTGACCTAAGAGAGAAATATTATGATGTAATACTGGACTATAAGTTTTTCATAACAAAAGACGGCCTGAAATACCCTCAAGTCGCAGAAGGAGTGTTTGAAGAATTCGAGAAGAATAGCGAGTCAAACAATGAAATAAACAATAAAAAACATATTAGAAAAAATAAGGTGGACAGCTAACCATGGTTCCCATACATGAGTACAGTACAACATGGAACGTGAGGTTGCTTAACTTCCGAGTTCGAAAAGGGATCGGGTGTAACCAACCTGCCATGACCGTCCAAACAATAGGGAATAAAATACCCTTTATAAAGATTTTGGTAATCGGATACAGACCATTTATAAATGAAAAGACGTTCCCAAGCACCATAGTAAATCGTGGGAAGCTTTAAAAATAAACAAGACGTGACAGGGACACAATAAAATGGCAGACTACATACAAAAAAGCATAAAAGGGACATTCAATATATTCATATTCACATTCTTAGCTACATTGGCAGGATACCTTACAAGGATGTTCCTGGCAAGGACAATCAGCCCTGAAGAGTTCGGGCTATTCTATTCCTTATTCACATTGTTCATGTTCATATCGATATTCACAGATATGGGATACAATCAATCATTAGTTAAATATATCCCTGAATTCATGATTAAGAAAGATAAGAGACGTTTATCAAAACTTATCAAATATGTAATAAATGTCAATCTCATATTGACTATAATCATATCAATAGTGGTCCTTCTATTATCAGGGTTCATAGCAGACAGATACTTGCACATACCACACTTAGGGAATATAATGCTGCTCGGCATATTGATACTTATCTTTAACAATATAGCTGGGTTTATACAGACGGTGTTCCAGGCTTTCCAAAAAACCTTCAAGTATGGGCTTTTCTATTTCCTGAGCAAATCATTGTTTTTTCTCTCAGCCGTTACACTTTTTTATCTGGGATTTTCAAGAGATGTCACGCTTCCATTATGGGCATACATCTCATCCTGCATCCTTGCAATATTGCTGTTCGGATACTCAGCATATAAGCTGATGACCCCAAGAATGAAAAACAAATATTTCGACAAGGAAATATTCTATAAGATAACCAATTTCGCACTGCCAAACATGATATCCACTATCGCAGGGACAGTGATAGGATACATAGACACCATAATACTCACGGCGATGGTATCGCTCCCATTAGTAGGCATCTATAACGCCACATTGGCGACAATATTGATAATAAGCTATTTAGGAGGGGTCGTCGCAACAGTACTATTCCCGCTGATATCCGAGTTGTCTGCTAAGAAAATAAAGGAGATAGGCGGCCTCATTAACATAATATATAAGTACTCTCTGATAATAGTAATCCCATGCGCATTAACAATGCTTTTCTTTTCTGATGTGATCCTTAGAATACTCTTTGGAGAAACATTCGTTGCCGGCGCAACAGCCATGAGCATACTCTCTTTCGGGGCCATATTCCTGGTGATCGCTCAAATAAATTTCTCGATATTAAATGGCCTGGGACATCCTAAGAAAGTCACTTTGATCTCAGTAGCAGCAGCAATATTCAACACAGTCTCCAATATAATATTAATACCCTACCTAGGCATCAACGGGGCGGCATTGACGACAACAATCAGCTATCTGATGATGATGGCGTGGTCACATATTTATGTCAGAAAGAACATGAGAATAAAGCTTGACAAATTAACGCATATATTAGTAGCATCAGCGATATTTTTCTTAGCATTATATTATATCAAGAATGCAATAAGTATGAACGTATATATGGAGATAGCAATCACACTTGGGGTGGCATTGATAATATATTCAGCAGCTTTATTTGCATTAGGAGTGCTCAAATTAGCGGAAATCAACTCGTTGAAAAATCAAATTATAAAAAAAACAAAGACAAAATAACGCGCTTATTCCAGAATCTTCTTATCATAGAGTAGTTTTCTTACTTCCTCTTTGCTTAACATACGTGCATTCAATGAGGTGTACTCTATATATTTATGACCGTTAGGACTCTTTGGGCGGTCTCTACCATAATTTGCAAGCATAGAATTGCAAAGGATTAGAGTATCCTCTGTCTCAGACATATAGATAGACTCATCAGCCGTCATCAGTGCTTCATGCATCTTTTCACCAGGTCGTACGCCCA
The DNA here is from genome assembly GCA_964591655.1 of uncultured Methanosarcinales archaeon. Lineage (GTDB taxonomy): Archaea > Nanobdellota > Nanobdellia > Woesearchaeales > UBA9642 > UBA9642. Next base: position 714 of record CAZQDS010000014.1, on the reverse strand, counting down.
GCATCTCATATTTTATGTCTTCAGGATTATGCCCATACTTCGATGCAAGTTCTTCAACCATCACCTCGGCCAAATCCCTTATCTTAAGTGCATCCATTTTCAATATGTGAGTCTCCCCGCTCTTTGCCTCCACCGCGGTCTTAAGGACCATCCTTACAGCATCCTCGATGCTCATGAAAAATCTCGTCATCTCATCAGATGTGATCGTTACTGGACCGCCATCTTTTATCTGCTTATGGAATATAGGTATTACTGATCCCACAGAATTTAGGACATTCCCGAATCTCACACAACAGAACACCGTCTCATGCAAACCGGCCGGAGCATTGGTTATCACCTTTTCCATCAACAGCTTTGTTGCACCTAATGTGCTTATTGGATTAACTGCCTTATCTGTAGATATACCTACAAACAATTTTACTTTGGAATTTATGGAGGCCTCTAAAACATATTGAGTGCCTATGACGTTCGTATGAACTGCCTCAAATGGGTCGTATTCACAGAATGGAACATGTTTGAGTGCTGCCGCATGGAAAACTATGTCTACGGCATGCATTGCCCGGTGCAATCTATCTCTGTCACGTACATCACCGATCAGATGCCTTATCTTGTCAGACTTCAAATTCGTGCTCATCCGCCAATGCCCCGCCTCATCATTATCATATACCCTTATCCGTTTATGGTTGAATTCCAACAATTGTCTGACTATCTCTT
>CAZQDS010000013.1:0-20501 GCA_964591655.1 uncultured Methanosarcinales archaeon | reverse complement strand
GTCGTTTATTCTTTGATGCAATCTTCACCAGGCATCAATTTGATCATAGGAAAGGTGATTGGCGATTCAGGAAACGGTTATGCGTCCGATATAATTGCAGGACTGGATTATTGCATGCAACAGAATGCGTCCATTATTTCAATGAGCATCGGCGCAGGCAATTCCTTGGGATACTGCGACGAGGATATAGTCGCACAAAAAGTCAATGAACTGAGCGATGCAGGGATATTGGTTGTTGCAGCGACAGGGAACGATGGCTCTAGCTCATCAATAAAAATACCTGCATGTGCATCAGGAGCATTGCCCGTAGGTGCAAGCACAAAAACAGGCATAATAGCAGGATTCTCAAATTATAACAATGCGACATTGTTGGTCGCTCCAGGGCAGCATATAATCACAAAAGACATTCATGGAAATGATGTGGCATCATCTGGAACTTCTATGAGTGTCCCGTTCGTCTCAGGGACCGCAGCATTGATTCTGGAGAATGAGCCTCTAAACATTCTGGAATTGAAGAATCTGCTTATCCATACAGGAGATGTGATAGACTATAACGGAAGGCATTTCGCGCAATTGAACGCATGGAATGCATTGATAAGGAATTATACGAACAACCTAAGCATAGGAGGATTAGATGTTTGGTATAATACATCCAATTTCACACTTTCGTCGATCGATAGTGTTACGTTAATCAATCCTTCAAACGGCAACACTTCAGTCACCAGCCCACTATCTTTCGTTTCCAATGTTTCTGGAAGTGGAGTAGCAAATGCTACTCTGTATACTAATGAGTCTGGTTCTTGGGTTGCTAAGGAGACTCGTTGGAATGGGGAAGTGTCATGGAATTATACTGGATTGGTCGCATTATGGCATTTCAACAATGAATCTGCATTCGGAGAGAATAACACTAAATTTTTTGATTATTCCGGCATGGGCAATAATGGCACTTGCACCAACTGTCCTGACTATACTACTACAAGATTCGGTGGAGGATACAGGTTCAATGGTGTAAATGATAGGATTAATATCGGAAATAGATCTGTACTTAACCCCAATCAGACATTGACTATAGCTATTTGGGTTAATTATTCCTATAATCCTCTTTCGGGATCAGCCTGGATGGCTTTTTTATCCAAAGACGAAAATTATTTAGCATATTGGTTCGGCACCCAGAATCAGCAATTAGATGGGATAATCTCTTCTACCGGATCAGGATATTCAGAGACAACAGGCTCGACAACATTACAGAACAGTACATATTATCATTTAGCAATGACTTATAATAGCACACATATAATGCTATACGTGAACGGCGCATTGGACAATACTCCTCTTTCTCATACAGGAGGCATATATTATTCTCCTTCTAATGTAACGATAGGAGATAGTCTAAGTTGGAGCAACAATATGTATGTAGGTGCAATTGATGAAATAGCTATCTGGAATCGTTCTTTGAATTCTACTGAGATTGCCGCATTATACAATTATTCTCGTACAAGATTCTATCCCGTGTTTCAGAATAGGACTTTGAATAATGGCACTTATTTATGGAATGTCTTGGCTTCTGATAACGCAAGCAATTCTGCTTTTGCTTCAAGCAACTACACTTTCACAATCGGCCCTATACCTCCTGTTGTGTCCCTTCAATTTCCTGTTAATGGTAATACTTCTGTCACCTCTCCTGTTTTCTTTGTTTCTAATGCTTCTGATAATCAGGAAGTCTTGAACATGACGTTGTATACTAATGAGTCTGGCTCTTGGGCCGCTAAGGAGACAAGATGGAATGGAGAAGTTGCTTGGAATGATACCGGACTTGTAGGATTATGGCATTTCAATAATGAATCTGCATTCGGAGAGAATAGTGCAAGAATATATGATTTTTCTGGGTTTGGGCATAATGCGACCCCTTACAACACGATATGGTACCCAAATATCGGAAAATTCGGAGGCGCATACAATCTCACCATATCTGGGAGTCTACTCAATTTTTCAAGGGACATAGATTTCATGAGGAATTTCACTATCTCATTTTGGGTAAATAGGACTGTCCATTCTGGAGGCACTGATTCACTTTTTTACAAAGAGAATGAATTTTACATAGGATGGGACAGTAATGACAACACCTCATTTATCCAACAGACAGCATCCCCATGGAATGGCATATATGGGGGCTCTTCGTTGAGCAATAACGTCTGGTACAATATCGTTGTAGTCCACAACAATAACACCCATGAATGGAATATGTATGTCAATGGTAACAGTTACATTAGCGGCTCCATAAACATAGCAGGTCCTGCAGGCGGAAACATGAGTCTTGGAGGACAAGATCTTGGCTACATAAGCAACCCGCTCGGAGGAGTGATGGATGAATTTGCGATATGGAACAGGACATTATCATCGACAGAAGTCGCTGCACTATACAATTATACCCGCACAACATTCTATCCGATGTTCCAGAGCAGATCTTTATCTCCGGGCAATTATACATGGAATGTCCTTGCGTTCGATAATGCATCAAATTACGCATGGGCTCCTGCAAATTTCACATTTTCTATATATGGCAATGTTTCACCTGTGATGCAAACAGCAGCAATACAGCCAGATCCTGCATACGGCAATGAGTCTTTGAGAGGGTATTGTAATGCCACAGACAATAATGAAGATAATGTAACTTATTATTATAAATGGTTCGTAAATAATGTTTTGAATGTCACCGGGAATACTTCTTATCTCACTCCTGCTTTGGCTGTTAATGTTGCAAATATCTCTGCCAGTTCGTTGTCTTATGACCAAGTATGGGTGTTGGAGTGTATGGCTGGTGATGGCGTATTAAATAGTACGCCGTTGAATAGTTCTGCAGTGACTATTTTGATGCCTCCAAATACCTCCTTGATATCGCCTGTTGATGGATACACTGTTTTAAGGTCTTCATTATCCTTTGTTTCAAGCATAATCAGCACTAATGAGGTAATCAATGCCACTCTTTATACTAATGAGTCTGGCTCTTGGGCTTCAAGAGAAACAAGATGGAATGGCGAGATTGCTCGAAACTCTTCTGGATTGATTTTGCTCTATCATTTCAATAATGAGTCTGCATTCGGAGAGAATTCCACCAAGGTTTTTGATCATTCTGGCAGGGGCAACAATGGCACTGCGAGTGCAAATGCGCCAGTACACACTTATTCCGGAAAATTCGGCTCTACTTATAATTTTGATGCTGCGGTCGCAGAAAGCAATTTTTATCTAGACGATAATAACTATTTCACTAATATGACCCAGATTACTGTCATGGCGTGGATCAAACCGACAAATACCGGTATTGAAGGAGATATCATCAGTAAACGCAGCGATGGCACAGGCGGTTTATTTAATATGTTTTACCTAAGGACACGTAACACTAATGAGATAGACTTTTATGTTGCAAACGCAACACATATACCAGCCGAGGCTTACAGTACATCAACAATAAGCGCAGGAGTATGGACTCATGTTGTAGGAAGATATAATGGCACTAATGTTGACGTGTATATTAATGGTTTGAGGGATACTGCAGATACTTTTGCCCTGAAAGGGAAACTTGTTGATACTGCGTTGCCGTTTTATGTGGCATTTTATGGTTCTGAGTATAATGGCTCGGTTGATGAAGTCGCAGTCTGGAACAGATCATTAAGCGATGCAGAGATATTGGCGATATACAATTATTCCAGGACAAGATTCTATCCTGTTTTCCAGAACAGGACTTATACGGAAGGGGCGTATAAATGGAATGTGCTGTTCGTGAATAACGAGAGCAATCAGACATTTGCTCCTAGCAATTATACTTTCTACGTTATCAACATAACAGCAGCTTCACGCATTGCGCCGACACCTACATACACTAGTGATGTGCTGCGCGGTTATTGTAATTCTAGCATACAAGGCGGGTACCCTGGAAATGTAACATATTATTATGTGTGGTGGAAAGATGGCGTACTGAATGCCACAGGCAATATTGTCACGAATGTATCGGGTGTAGAATATAATATTAATAATCTATCTAATTCATACACGACAAAGGGAGAAATATGGGTGTTCAGCTGCTCAGTAGGCACGAGCTATGTCAATAGCACATGGGTGAACAGTTCCGTGACTATACTTAATTCCAATCCTGTTGTCGCGTCATCGGCAATCCTTCCTTCTCCAGCCTATCGAAATGAGTCTTTGAGAGGATATTGCAATGCCACAGATGCAGACTCGGATAATGTGAAATACCATTATAGATGGTATCTAAATGGTGAACTAAACACAACAGGAAACACTTCATTTGTTGCGCAAGGAGCAACAATAAGTGTCGCAAACATCACAAATTCTTCACTCGCAGTCGGTCAGAACTGGACATTAGAATGCATGGCGGATGATGGGGCAGGCAACAGCACCGCGATGAACTCGACAGTAACCACGATACAGCAAATGCTCCCGGAAAAAGTCACATTGAAGGGCCCCACAAATATGAACTACACCATACGTGAGCGTCAACCAGTATTTGAATGGTACACCACGAACTACACTATATATTATACTATAAACATCACTAGCTCAACAGGTTGCGGGGGATATTATCTCACGAATGTGACATACCCTACGTTAAACTACACACCCACTAGCGAGTTATGTGTCGATACTGAGGGGCCAAACACTCATTATGTTTGGAGCGTAAAGGCATGCAGCATAGATACATGCGGGAATTGGTCAGATGCATGGAATTTCTCAATAGAGCCATACGTTGTCATAACATTGACTACCAACTCTATAAATTTCACAACATTATTGCTCGGAGAGACTCGCGACACCACGGCAGGCAATCCTGCACCATTCGCATTGAGAAATGACGGGAACGTCCAGGCAGACCTGATAAATGTCTCAGCAGACCAATCGTTATGGACAAGTGTGGGATTGGGCACTATATATTATCAGACAAAATCAAGAGTCTCAAATGAGTCAAATTCATTCAACCTTACAGGGTCAATAACTGCTTGGACGAATATCGGCACAAGCAATATCTCGTTAGTCAGAGGATTAAACTATTCTGATTCAAATGATTCGGCATATGTAGATATACAAGTAACTGTCCCTGGGGACGAACCTGCGGGCGTAAAACAATCAAGCATGATATTCAGCTGGGAGCAATCGCCATGAAGCGCACAGAGATAATGGACAATGGAATGATAAAAGTTCCGGCATATTTGTTCAGGGATAGGCGCGTCGCTGTGCTAGAGGCATTAGTTGAATACCTGAAGGATGTGAAAGGATTGTCATATCATGAGATTGCCGTATTGTTGAACAGGGATGATAGGACAATATGGACGGTGTATGATAGGGCAAAAAAGAAAAGAGAATACAGGAAGAGAATCCAAAAATGAACAACAAGAATGATGCATGGAATAAGGATATGCGATTGAGCATATTCATATTGCTTGTATTATCAATATTCATATTATCATCGATAGAAGTCAATGCGTTAGGTGTTGCACCATCGAGAAAGATCGTAGAGTATTCTCCAGGCGAACAGTCATACACTATACGCATAGTGAACAACGAGAATAAGGATATGCGCGTGATGATATACTTCCAGGGAGAATTAGCAGAATATGCATCAATATCCCAGAATATAATCACGGTCAACAGCAATGAGCCTGAAAAAAGCGTAACTTACAATGTTAAAATACCGACGGCATTGACACCAGGGACTAAGAAATTGGACGTGATGATGCTAGAATTGGGGGACAATATCGACACAGAAAATATAGATATGGACAAGACAATGATATTCAGCACAGTATTGATAGTTCATCAATTAAGGGTCAATGTGCCTTATCCTGGCGTGTTTGCAGAAGGAGTATTATATGTTTCAGAAGCAGGAGTGAATGAAACGATGACATTCACAGTGAATGTATTGAACAAAGGAACATCGCAGATAACGGGTGTGGGTGGGGAATTAGTGATATATGGACCGACAAACGAAGAGATACGAAGGATAAAATCAAACAGTGTTGCAGGCATAGCGCCAGGTCAATCAGATAAATTGGCTGTCAATGTGTTGGCAGACATTAATCCAGGGTTATATTCTGCAGAATTTATAGTAAATTATGGTGATAAGCAGTTTGTGCTGAGAGATAATTTTAGGGTAGGAAGCCAGTTTATAGATGTAGAAGGTATAAGAGTGGAGAATTTCAAGTTAGGAACGATTGCGAAATTCGATGTGGATTTATTGAATAAGTGGAACCAGCCGATAAGTGATGTGTATGCTGATATGAAAGTGCTCAATTCACAGAGCATTGAAGTGTCTTCATTCAAGACTGCGCCGACGAATTTGAAGCAATTGTCACATGGGACAATCACTGGGTATTGGGATACTAGAGAGGTAGATGTGGGTAATTATGATATAAAAGTAATACTTAATTATGAAGGCAAGACCGTCGAGAAAATATTCCGGACTGTCGTTGGTATAGATTCGATTAAATTGCAGGATTCATCATTTTCAGGTCAGGTTGTATCGTCAGGAGGCCAGGGCAATAAATTATCCCTCTTATATATTTTGGTCGGCATATCAATATTCCTCAATTTGGGGTTATTCATATATTTCAAGTTCATGAGAAAAAAAAGTCCGGAATTAAACAATGATAACAAGAGTCTTTAGGAGTTAAAAAATTACGACAGAAACATACGGGAATTAAACAATGAAAACAAGAATATATACGAATGCGAGAAATATCGCAAAGAATGACATTATGACGGAACAAATCACTATACCATTGTTCATTTTTAGGGACAGGAGAGTTGCTGGTTTAGAATGCATGGTGGAGTATTTGCACGATGTAAAAAAATTATCATTTCATGAGATTTCAGTCTTATTCAACAGGGATGATAGGACAATATGGACGGTGTACAGTCGTGCCAAGAAAAAAAGACAGAAATGAACCCCTGAAATGGTAGTAAATCGTAGAATACAATGTTGAAAATGATATTTTTTTCATTTAAAAAACATTTAAAAAATGTTGCATAAAAACGGAAATATTTATAAATTCATGTGACTGAAATCATAAAATACTACTCAAATATCAAAAATGAGTGTGTGTGAGGGTGTAAAATGGATGAGGTTAATCAAACAACAGTAAATTCTAATGTTGCCCCAAGTGAAGGCGGCGATATCTCGAAGACAACAATAACTGTATTGGTGTTGTTAACTTTAATGATTTCAGTGATTGGCACATGGACAGTATTAAATGAAGTGAACAGCGTGAAAGTCGTGTCGCAACCATCAAGGACAAACGGAGTAGTCAGCTTAAACATACACTCTCCTGATCAACCCATGGCGCCGGTTGCGGCTTCAGGAAAAGTTGTATTGAATATATTAAATTCATAAACAGGTGATAAAATGGAAATGTCAAATAAAACATTGGCTATGCTTTTGGTGGCTGCGATTGCAGTCTCGTTGTTCGGAACAATATTCAGTCTAAATAGGCTCGAAAGTTTTGGAACCACTGGGTTTGCCACACAGGCGAACGGCACTGCGTCAGTTTATGTGAATACTACAACATCTATAATATTTAACGTGAGCACTATCAACTGGGGTACTGGTTATGTTAATACTTCTGGTGGGTATGTGAATTGTACCATGGCCACTGATGCTGCGCACTCTGCTGGGTGTTCAGGGTTTACTACTGTGTCTAATGGTTTTATTCTTGAGAATGATGGTAATACTAATGCTACTGTCAGTTTGTATGCTAATGCTACTGCTGTTCAGTTCATTGGTGGTTCTAGTGGCGGTGGCCCGTTGTTCCAGTATAAGGTCAGCAATAATGAGGCTACTAGCTGTTCTTCACCTGCTCCCTCGTCTTATACGGATGTGAATGTCACTCCTCCTGGAACTACTATTTGTCCTTCTACGACTTTTGATTTCAATAATAGTAAGGATACGATGGAGATAGAGGTTATGATAAATATCCCTGATAATTCTTTGTCAGGGCAGAGGGCAGCAACATTCACTGCAACTGCATCTAATCCATAAGAAGGTGAAATAATGGAAATAACAAACAAGACATTGGCGTTGCTGCTCGTTTCAGCAGTTGCAATATCATTATTTGGGGCAATAATGAGCATAAACAAACTTAACCAATTTCAACAGGTGAAAACAACCGGATTCGCCACACAAACAAGCGGCACTGCGTCAGTATATATAAATACCTCAACATCTATAATATTTAACGTGAGCACTATCAACTGGGGTACTGGTTATGTTAATACTTCTGGTGGGTATGTGAATTGTACCATGGCCACTGATGCTGCGCACTCTGCTGGGTGTTCAGGGTTTACTACTGTGTCTAATGGTTTTATTCTTGAGAATGATGGTAATACTAATGCTACTGTCAGTTTGTATGCTAATGCTACTGCTGTTCAGTTCATTGGTGGTTCTAGTGGCGGTGGCCCGTTGTTCCAGTATAAGGTCAGCAATAATGAGGCTACTAGCTGTTCTTCACCTGCTCCCTCGTCTTATACGGATGTGAATGTCACTCCTCCTGGAACTACTATTTGTCCTTCTACGACTTTTGATTTCAATAATAGTAAGGATACGATGGAGATAGAGGTTATGATAAATATCCCTGATAATTCTTTGTCAGGGCAGAGGGCAGCAACATTCACTGCAACTGCATCTAATCCATAAGAAGGAGAAGAATGAAAAAAATAATTTTTTTGTTATCTTTTATTCTATTTTCGTCTAATGTCATAGCGATATCTATGAGCCAGATGCCTTTAGAGAACAGAGTGGTCATCTTTGAACCATATCTGGAAAAAGAATTCAGTGTGTCTGTATATAATTCTGAAAGGATAGAATCTGTCATTTATCCAGGCGGATTGAAAGATTATGCGACTCTGATAGATAATGACCCCTACGGAGGTCCTAGAGAAATACGAATGCGTTTAAGCTTGCCAGAAAGACTTGATCCCGGAATCTATGAAGTCATTTTTGGCGGTAAAGAGTATTATAATGTCGGGGGCACTGTAGGAGGATTAGCTTCAGTTGTGACGAGAATCAAAGTATTATCATTATATGAGGGATTATATCCAGATTTCTCTTTGAAAGCAGAAGATATGGGTATGGGAGAAAAGATGAATTTCATTGTAAGCATAGAGAATTTTGGCACGCAGGACATACAGAATGCATATGCAAGCATAGATGTGTATGACCCTTATGATAATTTATTGACTACATTGAAAACAAGCACTGTTCCTGTCCCGAGCAAGAAGAATGACCTACAGCCAGTTGTCGTATATGCTACGCTTGACAGTTCAAAATTTGATCTGAAACCAGGATTCTATAAGGCTAATGCGACGTTGATTTATGATGGACAAACACTTCCTGATAAGAAAAGTGCGGTGTTCAGGCTGGGGACATTAGAGGTTTTCGTCAAGAATTGGACGAGGACTATCTATGCTAATGTGACAAATAAGTTCTTGATAACGATAGAAAGTGATTGGTCTGGAAGTATAGAGGATGTATATGCAAGGGTGTATGTCCCTGACCAAACTTTAAAGACTCCTAATTTAGATTTAACTAAATTCCAAACGGCAAACCTTGAGGCGTATTGGGAAGCGAAGAAACTTGAACTAAAAAATTATACTATAACGATAGAAGTATTCTATGCCGGAACTTCGGTCAAAAAGGATGTGCAGGTAGAGGTGGTCGCTCCGATTGAACCTGTAGAAGAGAAACCGTTCAAAATCTCTCCGATTGCCATTGGCGCGATAGTTTTAGCATTATTGGTGGCGCTTAACATTTATTTTTTCGTGTTCAAGAAAAACGGCGATAAAGACGGTGATAAAGATAAGGATAAAAGAAACCTTGAAAGCGATGTTTCTGGGGGCAATACCCCTAAGAGCAAGGTCCAATCACCAAATAAGATTCAACCACCAGAAATGTGATCATGGGGTAAATGGTAGGGAAGATGGTAAGAAAAAAAATCGGTACTGATAAAAAGAAAGAAAAAATAAAAGACAAGGCAAGCAGATCCAAGGTAAACGATGTTGTAAAGGACAAAAAAAATGCTTTGAACGCATCAAGATATAAGCTAATAACTATAATGCTTCTTTTAGCATTCGTTTTCATAATAGGTATTTTTTTAACGATAACGGTATATAATAAGTATGTTGTGCTGAAATATCAGGAGATAGATCTTTTTGTGAAGGTCCAGAATGGCAGCACAGGAGCATTCAACACCAGTACAGATGCATTAAATTTTGCAAAGACATATCCGAGCGGGAATTCGGTAAAAAGGATATACATGAATTCATCGAAGAAAGCCATGGTGCATATCGAAGCGGATGGCAACATATCCGGATTCATATCCGTTTCTGATAATAATTTTTTGATAGAGCCAAATGAATACAAGCAGATAGAGGTATATCTGTCAGTCCCCTCAGGAACTGTCGAGGGGGATTATTCAGGCAAGTTAAAAATATATTTTTATAGGAGATGAGCGCCGCTGAACGACCCGTTCTTTTATGTCCAATCCATTATTGATATTGATTTTTTGCATTAATTTTATAAACATATAAAGTAAAATAATTGCATGACAAGCATTTTTAATAGGGTTTTATTTCTCACAACCTTTTCATTGTCAATAATATTGTTAGTTATGGTGGGTGTTATCGCAAATGTGTCCGCCAACGATTATTCCGACAGGAAATCATTGGTCATAGAGCTATTAATATCCAACGATTTCAAGATAACCGAAAAGACGCCCGATGCATACGTGCAAAGCATCAATGTGACATTGCAGACGTTCCCAAAAAACGATGTGAGACAGGATGTGTTCTCAAACACTCTTGAGCCTGACGGTTTCGTAGGAGAGGAATCTATAGATTTCTATTGGAAAAATACCCAGGTGAGGGACTTCAGTATAAGCGCAAAATCAGAAGTACGTACACAGTATAAAGTGTGGCATATAGACAAGAAAGTCCCTTTCCCCATATATAATGTCAATACTTCACTGACGGAATATGTAAAGCCTACTGAGATCATAGATGTGAGTCCAGAGATAAGGGATATCGCTGCATCATTGAGCCAGCAAAGCACAGATTTGTTTGAAGTGGAATATATGTTTGCGGAATATGTTAGGAGAAACATACAATACGACCTCGGCTCATTGACTTCGGATGTCACACAAAAAAGCTCATGGGTATTGAATAATAAAGTGGGAGTTTGCGATGAGCTGACCAACCTTTTTATAAGCCTTAATCGTGCGGCAGGCATTCCTACAAGATTCGTATCTGGATACGCGTACACGGAGCTAGATACTTTCGACTCGAACTGGGTCCCTCATGCATGGGCAGAGGTTTACTTTTCTGGTTATGGATGGGTCCCTTATGATGTGACCTATGGCCAGTATGGATTCTTGGACTCGGGGCATATAAAGGTTCTTGAGAGCAAAGATGCAAAGACTTCTGCGGTAAAATATGATTATATAGGTAGAGATATACTATTAGAACCTGGAGAACTACGCACCGATATAGAGGTCATACAGTCCGGCTCCCCTGTTGTTGCGGAGTATGAGTTCGATGTAGAATTATATGACTCTGCAGTCGGTTTCGGCTCATATAATCTGATAGAGGTCTCTTTGAATAATCCTAAGAACTATTATTTGGTTGCGGACCTATATTTGGCGAACACTGATGGGATCGAGATATTAGAAGAGAGCACAGAGAGAGTGTTCGGGAAGATAATACATAGGAAACAGGTCCTGTTGAAACCTTTTGAATCGAAAAGTGTTTATTGGATGATAAGGCTTGGGGATAAGATGGATAAGGGATATTTCTATACTTATCCCGTCGTCGTCTATAATTCATTGAACCAGACTAAAAAGGTGACGATGAGCTCAAGAGAGGATTATAATGTCATAAGCAAAGAATTTTTACAGGAGATATCGAAGCCAGAAAACACTGCCGCGAGATATAACCAGTATGTCACTTTCAGATGTGAAGCCGAAGAGAGCGTGTTCCTAAATGAGATTGTTACGGTAAAATGCATCATAGACAATAAGGCAGACAGGGAGTTTGACGCGACTTTATGTTTCATGGAAAAATGTGAAGATAAATCATTCGGAATACAACACCTTTCACAAAGCTTCAATACCACAATGAGCGTCATAGGGATAAATAATCTCATAGCGACATTGAAAGCCGACGGTTTAGAGAAGACAAGTTTCGTAAATATCGAGGTCAAGGACAGGCCGAGGTTAATAATAAAGAATTTGGTTTCGCCAAAGAGTGTGGATTTCAATGAAAAATTCTCAATAAGTTTTGACATAGAGAAGACTTCTTATACTAACCCCGAAAATGTCACGATAAGAATAATAGGCCCCACACTCAAGAGCGACTGGAACATAGAAGAGTTGACTGGTGAAAGAAAATTCGTCTTGAACACCGATGGCCGGTCATTGAAGCCTGAAAATAACGATTTCAAGATAATAGTGGAGTATGATGATGGCATACAGAAGTTTCAGGAGGAAAAAGAAGTTACAATAAATTCTAATGCAAATTTCTTCGAGAACATAATATTGTATTTCAACCAATTTGCCACGTGGTTGGAGAATAACGCATCTTGATGATGAAGGCCACGATGTGGGTCATGGTGTGGATCGTGGTATATTGGTCATGGCTTCATCGATAAACATTCCATAGATAAATTTTTAAATATAAATCCAAACTGTTCATCATGATTGAGAGAGTCGTTCCTGACACGAGTGTTCTTATTGAAGGATTATTGAGCAAGCAGATAGAGAATGAAGAGATACTCCCTAAAGAGATAATAATACATGAGGCAAGCCTTTCTGAGCTTGAAGCACAAGCAAATACCGGTAGGGAAATAGGATTCTTGGGTTTAGAGGAAGTGAAACGGCTTATAGGACTATCAAAAAAGAAAAGATTCCAGATGCGATTCCTTGGGGAGAAACCCACTGAACATGAGATAAACAATGCGAAAAGAGGCGGCATAGACAGCCTGATACGGAATCTTGCTTTCAGCATAAATGCAACACTTGTCACAGTAGATAAAGTCCAGGCATTGACTGCAGAAGCAAAAGGGATAAATGTCATATTGATACAATTAGAGCAGACATCAAGACCATTGAGCATAGAAAAATATTTTGATGATACCACGATGAGTGTACACCTTAAAGAGAATTGCAGGCCAAAAGCAAAGAAAGGAGTCCCTGGAAACTGGGATTATGTAGAATTGTCAGAAGAGATATTGAGCAAGGAAGATGTAAAGAACATCGCAAAAGAGATAGTTGAAGAATGCGCTATAAGGAATGATGGGTTCATAGAGGTCGAGAGGAGGAATTCTACAATAATACAATTGGGCCGTTTCAGGATAGTGATAACTAGGCCTCCGTTCGCTGACGGATATGAGATAACTGTCGTCAGGCCGGTAAAGAAATTGAATTTCAATGATTACATAATGTCAGACACTCTACGTGAAAGGATAATGTCGCATGCAGAAGGAGTACTGATTGCAGGTGCTCCTGGTCATGGGAAGAGCACTTTTGCACAGGCACTGGCGGAAGTCTATATCTCAAAGAATAAGGTCGTGAAGACAGTGGAGGCACCAAGAGACCTTGTCCTTTCAGATGAGGTCACGCAATATGCGATAAGTCATGGTACTTACCAAGAGATACATGATATATTGTTGTTAAGCCGTCCCGACTACACGTTATTTGATGAGATGAGGAACACAGAAGATTTCGAACTGTTCACAGATTTGAGACTTGCTGGCGTAGGCATGATTGGTATAGTGCATGCAACAAACCCTATTGATGCAATTCAGCGTTTTATAGGAAGGATAGAGCTAGGGGTCATACCTCATGTCATGGACACAGTGATTTTCATAAGGAACGGTCAGGTAGATAAAGTGTTCAGTGTATCGATGGAAGTGAAAGTCCCATCAGGGATGATAGAGGCAGATTTGGCGAGACCGGTCGTTGTCGTCAACGATTTCGAATCAGGTAAACTAGAGTTCGAGATATACAGTTATGGTGAAGAAACAGTTGTCATTCCAGTACAGCAGAAATCAGTAAGCCCTGCTGCAGAGCTTGCATCACGCATTGTGAAACAGGAATTCCAGAAATATTCAGACTTCGTAAGAGTAGACATGATAAGCAACAACAAATGTGTAGTATATGTGCCTTCAGAGAACAAGGCTGCAATAATCGGTAAAGGCGGAGCAAATATAGAGCAGATAGAGCGGAAGCTCGGGTTGAGCATTGATGTAAGGGAGATAAACGATACGAAATCATCAAGGGAGAAAACGATAAATTATCAGGCAAAATTCGACAAGAAGAACATAACATTGATGCTTAATCACAATGCATCCGACAAGGATACAGACATATACGTGAATGATGAGTACATATTGACTGCAAAAAGCTCAAAAAAAGCGATCATAAAGATAAACAAGGGCAGCAATCAAGGCAGAGCAATAATGCATGCCATAAATTCTGGTGAGAAAGTAGAATTGAGACAGTAGATTTATTATTAAGAATTGGAAAAAATTTATAAATATGTCTTATTTCTTGAGTAGTTACACATGGTTGTGGGGGTTATTGAAATGAGTGATAAACCAAAAAAATATGAGGATTTTAACTTATTCTTTATTCGTGGCGACTTTAACTATTTCGAATCAGGGTTATGGGGCATTATACTGCCTAAAAAGATTTGGTTAGAGAATGATGTTCCATTAAATAAGTGGCCTGAGGGAAAATTTTATGACACGGATTGGGTTATAAACCATTTTGGGTTCTTGCCTAATTATGAAAAATCTGTCCAGATGGATGGAGAGAAGGAACCTGTGAAAAAAAGAGTGATTGTTTCTGCTGATGAATTCATTAATGATGATGATTATTTTGTCGGGAAATTTTTTGGGGAACATTACAGTTATAATCATAGAAAGATATTGGATAAGATGGTGGTCGGCGCGAAAGCGGGCAATATGCCTGTTGCGACATTGCCATTGAATGCATTGCCTATGCTGAGATATTTCCGGTTTTTAACATTACATGAAACAACAGGGATGAAACATTCTCACACATATACAACTGACACCCTAAGCATAGTCCAAAGTCTTGTGACTGGGCATTATATGGATAAGCCATTAGGACATTGTTCGCCTTTGGAAAGAGATATTATCACAGACTTGCGAAAATATAGAATACCAGAAAATCTCAACTTTGAAGAAGATAAAAAGATTGCTGAAAAATATAATGTCCATAAATTTGCATTTGCACCTTATAGCAATCAGTCAAGATTTTAATTTTTTTATTTCTTTCAATCGTTAAGCGTCTTTATTATAGTTTCAGCGAATTCTCCTGCGGAATTCGGACCGTCTGCTGTTATTATTCTTTCATCTTTAGTCGTCGAATCACCGGTATAGTATGCTCCCTGCCGCTCTATATATTCTGATGTCATCATGCCGAATTCAGAATCATTGCCCTGCCAGACAGTCGCTCTCCTGTTCTTTAGGATGCCTGCTTTTGCAAGTATCGTGGGCGCCCAGCATATTGCGGCAACAATCTTTCTCTGGTCAAATGCCTCTTTTGCTATCCTTACAGAATCGGGGTTTTTCCTTAATGTAGGGGTCCCTGGTCCGCCTATGAAAACGATTGCGTCATAATCGCCCGTGTTTATCTCTGAAAGTTCCCTGCTCGCAGTGGCTATCATACCAAGTTTTCCTCTGCATGCACCTTTTCTTGTGGACGCGGTCTCTATATGGAAACCATTATTCCTGAAATAATCATAAGGGATCTTATACTCTTCATCCCTGAAATCTTCTGGCGCGATAATCATCAGTACGTTCATAAACTATATTATACTGTGCTAGTTTATATTTTTTGTTAAGAATGGTTCTTTAAATCAGAATGGCGTGTCCTTGTTTGCAATCAATTCTAGAGTCCCATGACCATCATGGAGGGCAAAAATTTCATTCGGCTTAAGGCCTTTTGGCAACTCTATAGAGTGATTTGCATATTGTACATTGTTCGCCCTATAATTGAATATTAGAAATGTCTTGTCTTTCTTGTCAATAATCCTATTATATGATCCTGACGGCAATATTATTTCATTATGCATTTTTCATCCACCTTATTATCTTTTATTATGACTCCTTCTGACTGCAACATCCTGACTTTTTTGCTGTTGTTCATTATCCCATCATACCCGCCTAGTGCCCCATCACTTTTTATGACCCGATGGCATGGGACTTTCGGTGCATAAGGGTTCCTCTTCAATGCCTGTCCTACAGCTCTCGGGCTTGACTTAAGCCTTTTAGCTATCGCATTATATGTAGAAACCTTACCTCTTGGAATCTTGCTGCATTCAGCATAGACCTTTTCCTGGAATGATGTTGTCATAAAGCATAGAAAAAATGTTTAATATAAAAAAATTGTGAATTTACCTTGCAGCGTCAGCCTGTCTCTCAAGCTCAAGCTTCTTGCTTATTGCGGCTGATTGCCCTGAAAGCTGGAATGCATTCATTATCTCTGTTGCGAGAGATTCTGAAGCCTCCTTCTTGCTGTTGAATGTCTTCTGGAATGCTCCCTGTGTCATTATCCTTAATGCGAGATCCACTCTCCTTTGTGGTGCGCATTCTAATGCTTTAGGATATCTTGCTCCACCATACTCTATTGCAATGACCTCCTCTCTTGGAGCAGCATTCTCTAATGCCTTGACGAACACTTCAACAGGGTTCTTCTTCAATCTCTGCTCTATTATAGTGAATGCATCCTCTACAAGCTTATAGTTTGTCATTGCTTTTCCAGTCGCCTGTCTTGATGTTATCTTATGCTTCTTTGCCCTGTGGCCGGGAACCATCAATTTATTGATTAATCTCTCGACTATGAACACTTTTGACTTATAGAACCTTTGTCCAGCATATCTTGCACCAGTCTTATTGACTATCATTGGCTTAGTGTTGATGTATGGCGCAACGCCTGGATCATCTACCTTTATCTGTGAACAATCCCATTTCCCGAAAGCTAAAATCTGACTCATTTTGTATAAACCTCAAACTGATTATTTTATTATAATCATGAGGAAATTTAGGCTATTTATAAATATTTCGTCGCAACGAAATATTCTGAGCACGGCGAAGAAAGATTTCGTAGACATATAATTTAGAGCAATATTTAAAAATAGCTGATGTGTGGATAGCATTTATGCCCAAGAAATATTCAGAATTGATTGCTGAGAGACAAAAAGAGAAAGATGCCGCATTGAAGAAAGAAAAAGATACTCAGCAGAAGGAAGACCCTGAATACCTGAAGAAGGAAAAGAGTCTAAATTATGTTGTCAAGGATGGGTTCTTCACATCAATAAAGTCGGGCTTTACAGAGTCTTTCATAATGCCTTTTGCTATTGCAATGAATGCAAGCACAGGTATGCTTGCGGCTTTAGCGTCTGTACCGCAGCTTTTAGGCAGTTTCTTCCAATTATTCAGCCAGGAGTCATTAAGGATTTTCAAGACACGTTCGAAATTGATATTCTGGACTGCATTAATACAGGCGTTCATGTGGCTCCCACTGCTTGTAATACCTTTCTTAGCGAAGGACAACTTATGGTTATTGCTTTTATTCGTTACATTAGAAGCGATCCTGGGGCATTTTCAAGGGCCAATATATAATAGTATGTTGGGAGACTTGGTGTCTGAAGATAAGCGTGGAGAATTCTTCGGGAGCAGGAATAGGATAATAAACTTAGTAAATTTTGTAGCAACTTTCATTGCAGGCCTATTGATAAATTTCTTCCAGAAGATGGATAATGGAAATGCATTCTATATATTCATAGGATTCGGCATATTATTTTTCATAGCATTCCTGTCAAGATTGACTGCTGCATTCTACAAGAAAAAAGTTTATGACCCGAAATATGTCCCTCCTAAGAATAGTGCCTCATTCTTGAAATTCATGCAAAGCATGACGAAGGATAATTATGGGATATTTGTGATGTATGTCCTAGTACTTAAGATGGCAGCTTCAGTAAGCTTGCCATTTTTTGCATTGTATTTACTTAAGGATCTGCATTTAGGATACTTATACTTCACAATAATAATGGCTACAAGCATCGCATCAAGCTTCTTTGCAATGAGCATATGGGGTAAGATGATAGACAGGCATGGCTCGAAGAGAGTTCTTACGATATCTGGATTCTTGGTTCCTTTTAGTCCATTGCTGCTCGTTCTCGCTATTTTCATAAATAACCCAATATGGTTATTCATATTCTTGCTGGTAGAGGAAATATTTGCGGGGATAGCATGGGCTGCTTTTAACCTAAGTACGTCGAGCTTTTTGTTTGATGCGACAACACCTAAAGATAGGGTGAAAAACATCGCATACTATAACTTCTTGGTTGGTGTAGGGATATTCTTGGGTGCGACATTAGGTGGACTGCTTACGAAAATTTATCCTGTTTGGATCACATCGAACATCCCATTAATACTATTGACTTCAGGCGTCTTAAGGATGCTCGCGACAATATTCTTGATAAAGAAAGTCAGGGAAGCAAGAATGGTGGAAATAGATTTCCCAGGGAGAGGATTCTTCCACAGCACAATAAGCATAAATCCTAGATTTGGAAGCGACATAGAAATAGTCGGGGTATATCATGAGGCAAAGCATCAAAATTTCCACAGCATAATCCCTAAGAGGGCCACTATCGACCCTGTAAAAAAAGAAGAAAGAAAATTATATGAAGATAAAAGCCTTGAATTATACAAGAAGAATGCTATAAAGACTCTTCTTCAAAGACAGAAAGAGGAGACGCCGAAAGACGACTCTGACAAGATAGAGAAAGATTTAGAGAAAGACAGCAAGAAGATATCAGACATAACAGAAGAGATACGGAAGAGGAATATGAAATAGATATGGGCGGATTCTTTAAAAACATCATTTTTATAAATACCTATATTTTTCTGAGAGGACATGGTTAAAAAGAAGAAAGAAGTCGATGAGCAGAAAGAGAAGGAGATTCATGAGCTCAAGAAAAAGGTAAAAGAGCAGAAAAAGAAATTAGAGAATTCTGAAAATATCCAGCCAGTATTGAATATAGGATTGGTCGGCCATGTCGATCATGGGAAGACTACATTGACTGAAAAGTTGACTGGAAAATGGACTGACACGCACTCTGAAGAGATCAAGAGAGGAATCACAATCAGGTTAGGGTATGCAGACATAAGTTTCAGGAAGTGCCCCGAATGCGGAGAGCCAGAATGTTATACTGTAAAGAAGACATGCCCGATACATAATGTGCCTACAGAATTGGTCAGGAAAGTATCATTCGTCGATGCGCCAGGACATGAATCATTGATGGCAACGATGCTTTCAGGCGCAGCAATAATAGATGGTGCATTGTTGCTTGTTGCAGCAAACGAATTCTGCCCGCAGCCGCAGACAAGAGAACACTTGATGGCTCTTGAGATGTCTGGGATAAAGAATGTCGTTGTGGTGCAGAATAAGATCGATCTAGTGAGCAGTGAGCGCGCATTGAAGAATCATGAGCAGATAAAGGAATTCTTGAAAGGGACAAGCTTTGAGAATGCTCCAATAGTCCCTATATCCGCACAGCATGAGATCAATATGGATTTTTTGATAAAGACAATAGAAGAATACATACCGACGCCTGAGCGTAATGAATCAGAGAGCCCGATAATGCTCGTAGCGAGATCATTTGATGTCAATAGGCCTGGAACGACTCCAGAGAACATGAAAGCAGGGATACTTGGCGGGGCAATAATGAAAGGCATACTGAAAAAAGGCGACAGGGTCGAGATACGGCCTGGAAGGATAATGGAAGAAGCGAACCAGATAGTCGCAAAACCATTATTCACTACAATAACTTCTGCAATGACTGGCTCGACGCCTGTTGATGAATTGCATCCAGGCGGGAGTGTCGCGATAATGACGGATCTTGATCCTAGCATTGTCAATTCAGACAAGTTGACAGGGAATGTTGTGGGCATCCCTGGAACATTGCCGAAGATATGGTATTCATTTGAGTTGGAATGCTTCTTGCTTGAGAGGGTTGTAGGTGCAAAAGATGACTTGAAAGTTGAACCGATAAAGCCTAATGAGATACTAATGTTGAATGTCAATTCTGCAGCGACTGTTGGTTTTGTGCAGAGCATAAGCAAGAATAAAGTGAAGTGTAAACTGAAGTTGCCTGTGTGTGCTGATGTAGGAAGCAAGGTCACGATCTCTCGTCGTGTAGGCACAAGATTCAGATTGATAGGTTATGGGATAATAAAGAAAGAGTAATTACGAGATTCATTTCTTCTCTTTCATCAGATTCTTCATCTTAGAAAAGCAATCGTTGCAGATGAAGATATAGTTTCTTACTGGATTGTTGCTCAATATTATCTTATGGCATTCCTTGCTCGTGTCGCACAATGTGCATGTCTCATTAACTGCAGAGAGCTTCCT
>CAZQDS010000012.1:0-20720 GCA_964591655.1 uncultured Methanosarcinales archaeon | reverse complement strand
CTCTTTTGCCTTATGGTACTCTATGTCTTTTTCATCTTCCATCTTCTTGAAGAACAACTTTATGAAACCGACGATTATGAATACTACGCCTATGAAGAAAAATAATGACATTGACATATTGGGCGTACCATCTGGTTTAGGGATGAATTTGTAAACGTATCCTGCTACAGCCGCTATGAATACACCAATCACTATGTATGCTATCCCGGGGATTTTCATGATGTTTTTCAGATGTTATTTTTTATAAATCTTTCCGTTGTATCTCTTGTATACCCTATAAGAATATGCCGCAGAGAATAAAGACATCAGGATAAGCAGCGATATGGTTATATAGAATGAAACCATCGCGTTTACAAATATAGAAACAATCAAGAGCAGTCCTCCTGTAATCATAAATAATTTTCCCGACATTTTATGTGTATCATCCCATATTTTTTCATCGCTTAATGCCCACGGAGTCCTTATGCCTGCAAAATAATTTCTCTTTATATCTTTGATGAAATATCCTATCGCTATGAACAATAAATCTATTGCCAGTATTATTGCTTTAGACAGGTTGAAATCATAATAATTTATCAATAGCGTGATTATGAACATCGCAAGGAAGAACAATCCCATCGCCAATCTTATCCCGAAATAATTCTTGAAGGATTTTTTGACATTCTCTTTATATACGTCAATAGTCGGGAGGAAAAGCAGTATAAAATAAATAATCATATACATTATTGGGAATATTAATATTGAATTCCTGGAACCGAAACCGTCAGCTTCTCCTGCAGCATTCCAATGTATAGGAATTTTTTCAGGAAGTGAACCATAGAAATATAATGCAGCAAAAATCATTGATGCAAATATTAGTATATGGATGGATTCCAACATAAGTTGTTTTCTTGTATAAAATGCCATTTGGATCTTTCTTATTGGAAATTCTTTTATTTAACTCTTCTTTATTTTCTCAATGCATCTACAGGATTAAGGTTTGCTGCCTGCCTTGCAGGGAATATCCCTGATATTGTGCCTATTATAACTGCAAATGCTATTGCCCCGAGAAGGAGCCACCATGGAAGGAATACCTGGAAGAATCCCTCGCCAAGAAATGTTCCTATCAATTTCTCTGCAAGCAACGCCAAACCAGCACCCATAAGTGTCCCTATTGTACCGCCTACGAATCCGATCATTGCAGATTCAATCAGGAATATCTGTGTAATGTCAGAATTCTTTGCTCCTATACTCTTCATTATCCCGATCTCTCTATTACGCTCAAGTACTGCCGTGTACATCGTATTTGCTATTCCGATGGCGCCTACAAGGAGCGATATGGATGCCAATCCGATTAGTAATGTCGACACAACATTAAATATTGTTAAGAATGATTCTACATATTTTTTTGTGGATTCTACAGTAAAATCTTCTTTACCTTCTTCTACGTCCCTGTGTCTCCTCAAGTCCTTCTTTATGTTCTCTACTGTCTGATCAAGTTCCTCTGCATTGTATATCTTGACCATTATCATTGTCGCTTCATCAGGCTCATCAAACAAT
This sequence comes from uncultured Methanosarcinales archaeon, assembly GCA_964591655.1. Taxonomy (GTDB): domain Archaea; phylum Nanobdellota; class Nanobdellia; order Woesearchaeales; family UBA9642; genus UBA9642. The sequence goes on along the minus strand of CAZQDS010000012.1, from coordinate 19,181 downwards.
TCTCTTGCATCATCTAATGTCATGACTATGATGCTTGACACTCCAGGATTATTGCCTCCCTCAATTATGCCGACAACAGTGAAGTCCACTTCATTTATTGCTATCTTGTCATTTACTTTTATCTCTCTTCCAAAGACCGATTCCTTGGCCAGCTCTGGTCCGATTATAATTTTATTCTTATCTCCATCCTTGAGCGTCCTCCCTATCTCTATATTATATATCCCTGCGCTTTCCCAGACCAATCTTGAATCGTCTACAGGCAATCCTCTTATGAACTGGTATTTTGCCTTATTGTTGAATTCTACTCTGGCAATCTTCTGCAATGCCGCCACAGATTCTTCCACTCCCTGTGATTTTCTCACAACATCAAGATCATCGTTTGTGAGTATTATTCCTGTATCTGTCATCCCTGGTCCGCCTTGAGAGGCAGATTTTGCGGCAACCGTTATCTTGTCGGCACCGATCTTTGAGAACTGTTCATCAATTGTGTACTGCAGTCCCCTTCCCAGACTGACTAATGCGACTACTGCAGCTATTCCTATAACTATCCCTATCACTGTAAGCCAACTACGCACTTGCCTATGCGTTAGGTTTTCCCATGCCAACTTAAAAAAATCCTTAAACATTATTCATACCTCAAATATGTGCCTCGAGTATATGCCTCAAGTATATTCACTATCGTTCATAATTTGCATCACTATTCATAACGCAAGGATTCTACAGGGCTCTGTTTGGATGCCTGTCTTGCAGGAAGCAATCCTGATAGTGTGCCTACTACGAATGCGAACGCTAATGCTCCAAGTATAAGATACCACGGAAAATATGCTTTGAGCAGTATCGTATTTAACATGACTCTGCCGATGAACTCGATGATTTTACTCAATCCTATGCCTATAACGATCCCTATTGCTCCGCCTATCAATCCAATCATCCCGGATTCTATCAAGAACAATTTAAGGATTTGATCGTTTCTTGCACCGATAGCTTTCATCACCCCGATCTCATTTGTCCTCTGCAATACTGCAGTATACATGGTGTTCATTATTCCGACACCCCCCACAAATAATGATATCGCAGCAATCCCTATGACAATCGCCGATAATGCGTCAAGTATAACTCCGACGGAATCCATCAATTCAGAAATTGTCTGTACGACAAAATCCTCTTCTCCTTCTTCGACATCACGCGTATCCCGAAGTTTCCTCTTTATCTCATCAGCAACTTTTTCAGTGTCTTCCCCGCCTAAGGCTCTTACAAGCAGATAATTGTATTCTTCTGTATCGTATAGGTCCATGTATGTGTCCATAGGTATGACTATGCCATTATCCATGTCAGGATCGCCCATCTTTTCAATTATTCCGACAACATCAAATGCCTGACCGTTGACTATGAGCTTATCGCCCAATCCGACGGGTTTATCAAATGTTTTTCTTGTAAGCTCATAACCTATCACTGCCTTATACCTATCGCCTTCCTTCAGAGGCCTCCCCTCTATGTATTTCATGTTATAGCTTTCATCAGCTAATTTTTGGCCCTCTCCGGTCGGATATCCTATAACGATATTTACATATAGGTCCCTGCGGTATTCCACCCTTGCTGAAGCGAAAGAAATGCCTATTGCTTCATCAACACCTTTGACATGCGTAATGTCATCAATATCATCCTGGGTAATCGGATTCCCCCCTGAAGAACCTGTGAAACCTGCTGCAGGATATACGAATATCTTGTCTGTGCCTAATTTCTGGAACTCATCAGTCACTACTTTCTTAACGCCTTGCCCAAGGCTCACTAAAGCCACCACTGCAGCTATACCTATGACTATGCCTATTATCGTAAGCATGCTCCTGAGCTTCCTGTGCTTGATATTCTCTATTGCAAGGCGAAAATAGTCTTTTATCATCGAGATTTCCTGAATTTATGCCCATCCTTTCTTGTTCTTTTTTATCTTCTTATAGACTATCCATGCAGCTATTGCGATTATCAATATGATAATTATTATCATGAATGATGTCCCGCCACCATTTGCCTTGTCAAGCTTTCCGCTGTCAATTATATGCAAAGGAACTTTCTGTGTAGCCTCATAATATTTGTTAGTCGCATCCCTATACTCAAGTTTTATCGGAACACTTATCTCGTGCGATCCTTTATCGACAGCTATCTTATAATCGATTGTTTGATAGTCATCTGATTCAAGATTACCGACATAGTTCACTGCCGATTCTGATAGGATTTCATAATCCTCGCTTGGCTGGATTATAACATTCAGGAATTTTATGTCCCCTAGTCCCTTATTTATGACCTTAAATGAAACTGTTCCTGACAATTTATCGTTTGTTATATCTGTCCTATCGAGTATTGTTGATATCTCTGGATCACTATTCACTGTTATTCCGATGAAATCAGTCTTATTTTTCTTAGTGCCGATATTATCATAATATTCTAATATGAACGGTATTTTATATATTTTTGATTCGGCATCAGGATATACTACCAGATCATATTTGAATTCGGCCTCTTGTCCCGGATCCAATCTGTAGATTCTTTTTTCAGAGCTTGAATCGACAGGCGCGAAGGGCAGGTCAACCAGTGTGCTTCCGACAACTGATTGCAGGTAAAGTTTCAAGCTTAGGTCCGTGAATGAGTTTGGAGCGATATTCTTCACTGTTATTGTCACCGTTCCATCTGAGCCAGGGGCTATCTTTTCTGGGCTTATCTCCACCGATTCTATTGATATGGTCGTGTCCCTGGACTGAACAAGAACTGATAATGTTTCTTCAACCTGTATGTTGCTGTTTGAATCTCTTACTCTAACTTTGAATGTGTTTATGCCTTGTAATGCGCCCTCATCGACCTTCAGGTTGAAGTCTATTTGATAATCCTTTTTAGCGCCCAATAAAGGGATTGTTTTTATCGGTTCATCGTTGTATACGCTGAATGGATATGATGGGATTAATTCTACAACGACATTCCTTGCCGTGTCAGTATTGTCGTTTGGAGCAGTGTTCTGTACCAACACCCAGACTTTAACAGTGTCTCCTGGAGCTGCAGGGTATGGTTCATATTTGCTCAGGCTTGCTTGCAGCGAAGGCGCAGCAGCCACTAACTGTAGTGCGAATAACGCAACAATCATATACGCTAAATACATTTTTTTCATGTCAACCACCTTTGTGTTTTTAATCTAAATTCTTTAATCTAAATTATTGTGCTTTACGCCTTTTATGCTCTTGACTATCTCGCCATCTTTTAGCATCTCGATTCTCTCGGCATATTGTGCCAGCTTGTCGTCATGTGTGACCATGACGATGGTTTTTCCTTTCTTATGGAGCTCCTGCAGGAAGTGCATGACTGAATTCCCTGATTTGCTGTCAAGGTTCCCTGTAGGCTCATCGGCGAGTATTATCTCCGGATCCACAGCCAGTGCCCTCGCGATTGCAACTCTCTGCTGTTGCCCTCCTGACAGCTCGTTCGGCTTGTGATCAAGCCTATCACCAAGATCCACTTGAATCATGAGCTTCTTGGCGATTTCCATCCTCTTGCTCTCGGGAACATCGAGGAATGTCAATGGGAGCATCACGTTTTCCTGTGCTGAGAGAGTGTTTATCAGGTTGAATTTCTGGAATATGAATCCTATCTTCTTTCCCCTGATCTGCGCCAGTTGTGATTCTTCTAATCGTGATATGTCGTGCCCGTCAAGCAATATTTTTCCTTTTGTGGGGACATCTAGGCATCCGACCATGTTCATTGCAGTGCTTTTCCCTGAGCCAGAAGGGCCTTGTATCGCTACGAATTCCCCCTTCTTGACAGTGATATTTATGCCTCTCAAAGCTTCCACTTTCACTTCTCCCATCTGATATATCTTCCACACGTCTTTCAGTTCTATGACTGGCTTGTCTTTCATGTTCTGCCCCTCAATTTCTCGATTTTTTTTATCATGTCGCCTATAATCTTTTCTCCGATAAGAACGTCACTATAATACTGCTCTATTATTGCCAATTCTTGTTTAGGTGATTTTGTCTTTTTATATTCATTTATTATGTGCGGGAGTGCATCTTTTGATTTTTTTATTATGAATTCTTGTTTTTTCTTAAGCATGTTTAGCATTATCTCGAGCATATTATTTTCAATCTTCAGATAAATTTTTTTTGAGTGCGGTTTTTTAAATTTGTGTATTAAACCTGCTGATTCCATGAACTTTATGCTGGTCGATGTAGAGGAAAGGCTATATCCTGTCTTCTTTGCGAGTTCTTCAAGGCTTATCTCTTCCGTCTCTAAGAATAAGACCGAAACTATCCTTGACGTGGTCTCATCTAGTCCGTTTGCCTTCACATTATCTATCATCAGTTCTATGAATTGTTCTCTTGGTGCTTTTTCCATCTTAGATATTGACGATCTTGAGGACCATGTTCTCAATTTGCAAAAACAGTGTTTTCGCAATTTTCGGTATATTCCGAAAGAAACAAATATTGCTTTATATATTTTATGGAAAATCACTCGGAATATCCATAAATTTTATATACTTGTGAGTGACAAGAGCAGTATGATATGCCCTGTTTGCCTGGCAAACAACGTCACAGAGCATTATGATGAAGAATACAACAGATACAGCTACACCTGTGAAGATTGCCGATATGAGTGGGAATGAACGGATTCTTACACTAGTTCTCGTATGGGGCTCCCTGTGAATCACGTGCGAAATATTTATAAAACAAATACGGTTTCAAGACTATTATGCCTCTGTAGCATAGTAGCTATTGCGGCAGACTTGTACGTCGAGAAATCGGCCAAAGAGATCTGCAGGTCGCGAGTGCAATTCTCGCCAGAGGCTTAGTTAAATTGTTGCCACGGGCTTTCTGATTTATTTTCTGCTTACGGCAGTGCCCTGAATCTTGTGGAGATCAATCCCCATTCTAGGAATATCAATGATAATGCAAGGATCAATAATCCTGGACCGAGATCTATGCCTATAAACGCTTCGTTAGTCGCTAGCAGTATCTCATTGAAGGCGGCCTGCAATTGCTCATTGTTTTTTGCATCATAATATTTTCCGCCTGTCTCATTAGCGATCTTCAGCAATGTGTTCTCATCATATACCGCGCTTATATTATAATATTCTGGCAGGTATCCGATTGGTCCGCTATCGCTGCCTAATCCGATAGTGTATATCTTTACGTTATGAGTCTGCGCGTAATCTACTCCCGCAGTTATCGGGTCTTTGATAAAATATGATGCAGTATTGCTTCCGTCGGTCAGCAATATCATTGTCCTCCCGCGTTCAGAAGGCAACAAAAGGTTTGTGCTGGTGACTATTGCATCAGCGATGTTTGTGCCGCCGACATGCGCGGGCTCTATTTCATTTACTGTGATCGTGAGTGCACTCTTGTCTCTTGTGGGTATCCGCTCAATGAATGATGCCCCTGAGAAAGTTATCAATCCTATTTCTGAATCAGATTGTATCCTGTCAATGAATTGTTTTGAATACTCCTTGGCTGCCTCAAGCCTGTTAGGCTTCAGGTCCTGCGCCGTCATAGAAGAACTAGAATCTATCGCTAAGATGAAATCATTCTCGTTAGTGTACCCTTCGTACCATAATGTTGTTCCTGTTATAGAAAGTATCAATGCAAACAATATTATCATCCTTGTGAGGAGGACCAAATTATTTTTAGTCATTATCTTCTGGTCTGTGACTTTCTTCAATGCCTCAAAATTGGCGAATCTCATGGCCTTTCTTCTGCTATACTTCAAGAAAGCATAATGACTGACTATCAATAAGGGTACGCTCAAGAGATACCATAGATATTGTGGGTTTTCAAATGTTAAATACATATATACACCTTAGTCCTCTTTACCTGTGCGTCAATGCCCTCTTCTTGAAGAAGGTCATAACTTCCTTATAAAAATCCTTGTCGCTGCTCAATTTCAATAAATCTGATTTTGTGGCTTTGAAATGTCTCTCGATCTTGGCTTCTTCTTCCTGCACATATTTTGCATATGCTTTAGAATATTTTTTTGCATCTATATATAGTTTTTCACCAGTATATGGGTCTTCCAATAGGTATTGCCCCAAATCAGGCGGCAATTCCCTATCCCTGGGATCCCTTATCATTATGCCTATGACCTCATACTTCTGTGATGCTATCCTCAAATATTTATACCACTTCTCGTCCAATCCAATAAAATCTGAGATGATAACTATGACTGCCCTATTTTTTAAAAATGAGAAAAGCAGGTTCATCGATTTTCCTAAATCAAAATTCCCTCCGTAATTATTCACATTGCTCAAATCCTTGACGACCATGTAATGCATCCTTCTACCGACATTCAATGGGAGCCTGGTGACTAATTTGTCTGTAAACATGCTGAGCCCTACTGAATCTCCGCTCCTCAGGATTGCGAATGCTAAGCTTGATACGAGCTCTGCTCCGAATTCTGCCTTCAGTTTTCTTGTAGAGCTAAAAAGCATGCTATTGCTTACGTCAAGCATGAAGTATACATTGACGCTTTTCTCCTGCTCATACTCCTTGATCAAGAGGCTTTTTGACCTTAACGATGCTTTCCAATCGATGAGGCTTGCATCATCTCCATACTGATAATTCCTGTATCCTGAGAATTCCATACCATGGCCCTTGAACGTTGTCGTCCAATTGCCCTCTATTACCTCACTTAAGGCATGCTGTTTTGCGAACACATCCAACTTCCTTATTCTCGGAAGAAGTTCGGCATCTAATCTTTTTATGGCCATTTTTTAGAATCTCACTCGATAGGCACTTTCTTTAATATCTCATCGATTATCTTATCGGTTGAGATCTCCTCTGCCTGTCCTTCATAGTTAAGTATTATCCTGTGCCTTAAGACGTTATGTGCAACCTCTTTTACATCCATAGGCGTGACAAAACTCTTCCCTTTGACCAATGCATGCGCTTTTGATGCAATGAACAATGCGATGCTGGACCTTGGAGAAGTACCATACTCTATGAATTTGCCTGTCTCCAGTTTATATTTTTCAGGGTTTCTAGTCGCTTCAACTATGCTGACTATATATCTCTCGACTTTCTTGTCCAGATACACCCGCTTTACATCCTGTTGCGCTTTGAGTATTATGTCGGGGGTCATAACTGTGCTTAGCTTGAATTCTTCAAATTTCTTAAGAGTGACGTTCTGGTGCAATATCTTCAGCTCATCATCGGTGTTAGGATATCCCATCTGCAGCTTGAACATAAACCTGTCTATCTGTGCTTCTGGAAGCTTGTATGTACCTAGGCTCTCTATGGGATTCTGTGTTGCCATTACAAAAAAAGGCGTTGGAAGAGCAAAAGATTCCTTACCGATAGTCACTTGACGCTCCTGCATCGCTTCTAGAAGCGCGGACTGGACTTTAGGTGGTGCCCTGTTGATTTCATCTGCAAGCACGAAATTAGCGAATATCGGTCCTTTAACTGAGTAGAATCCTCTCCCCTCTTCATATGTGGTTATACCAATTATATCTGTAGGCAATAAATCTGGAGTGAATTGTATCCTTGAGAATTGTCCTCCAGTTATAGTCGACAGGGTTCTTACTGTCATCGTCTTTGCGATTCCCGGCACACCCTCGACAAGAACATGTCCATTGCATAACAACGCTTCCATGAGGCTGTTCACAATTTCTGTCTGGCCTACGATGACTTTGCTCATCTCATCTTTTATTAGGGTAAACTGCTTATTGTATTTCTTGAGCAGTTCATCGAAATCCTTATCTTTAGTCGGCTTGCTATAGTCAGAAGATTTTTGCATCAAACACCTCTTTCTTAAAGTCATAATTGGGTCTGGTATTTATATATATTTTGTTTTTAAACAATCATTCTTTTTAAACGCATCTATTTCAGATTTATCGCTGAAAATATGGTATTGGCTGCCCGTTTTAAAATAGCAAAATTTATATATATAACAAATCGATATGTTCGTATGGAAAAAGAGGTGTCAGAAGCAGAGAGGAGAGTAGTTATAAAACGAAATTATTCTGAAAAAGTCACCCTGCTTGTTAAGCAAGATATAACGGAAAAAGAATTGTATGGCTTGATAAGGCATTTTTTTGCGGATTTCTTAAGGTTAGAATACGAATTCACCTATGAGGAACTGAGCCAGGAATTGAACAAGATATTTATCAAACAAGCACTGAAGCAGCGGATTGACAAGATGCTTGAGGATCTTTCATGGTTCGAGTACATGCCGGATCACGAGTTAAGCCAAGAAGAAAAGAAGAGATTGCTGAACGATTTCAAGGATATGATGGACCAATTGATAATCGATCTCGAGAATAAGCCGGAGAAATCCTCTTTTTTTGATAGGATCTTCGGCAAGAGAAGAGAGGAAAAACCCGCGGGGGGTGATGTCCAGCCAGAAAAACAATCAGTTCAAGGGCAGCTTCCAAGCGTCGACTCGGCCTCAGTCCAACAAAAGAACAAGGAGATGATTCAAGAATTGGGGAAAGAGATGGTCTATGATGAAGAAAGTGCGCCTGCGCTCAGTGATTTCATCAATGATGCCAACAGTTCAAACAACCTGTTGTTGTTTACTGAAAAAGAAGAGCCGTCTCCTAAAAAAATAAAGATGGACCAAAATGGCGGTATCCGGTCAAAATCCGGCAGTGTCGTAAAAGAGGCAGCCGTACAAGTTTCCGTTTCGAATATTGCTCAGAGTCCCCAGAATGTGCGACCGCTGGATAATAAAAAGATCGGTCAGAAGATGCCTTCTGTCTTGATTGAAGATAACGATCAAGAAATTGTGCAAATAAAAAGGTTGATAGAAGAATCATATAATCTTTATTATTTGAAAAAAATAGATTCGGCAAGAGCCAAATATATGGATGCACTGTCTGTGTACAACAAATTCGATTATGAAAAGAAGACAAATACATATATTGAATTGTACGATTTGTATAAGAGAATCAAATAAAAAAGCGTTAATGAACCGACTAAAAATTCTCCGCAATTCCATTAAAAATTCTTTAGAATGATGTTCATTATGTTTTTTTCATCATTCTTTCCATACTCTGATGGGCAATCATTATACTCTGATGATAATGTTTTATTTTAATCTTGATTTTTATCTTTCTTTATGATATAATATAATGCCACAATAAACAATATCGCAAACCCTCCGATTATGGCATACTGTGTATATGATGATCTCCATGTGAATCTATTGAATACTTCTTTTGCAGGTTTCTCGACCTGCGAATTTGAACTGACAAGATATTTGCATCCATTGATCACGTTATCGACAAGCTTTGCTGTAGCTTCGTAGTTATTTGCAGACAATTCCTTCTTTGCTTCATTAAGGAGTTCAGTCAATTCTTGGCATTCAGGGTTGCTGCTAAGTAAGTCTCTGGCAAAGCTTATCATGGTATCCAGGCTTTCTCCATCTGTTTTTGTGTCCGCAGAATTGACATATATGGTTGCGGTGTCAGTGAACTCTGGTTCGATGACTTTCGCTTTCACCTGTATCTCATAGTGACCCTCACTTTTATAGTTATTTATGGTCAAGATGGCTTCTTCAGTCTGTTCTCTGTATAATCTGGAGAAATACGTCTTATCAAGATATACAGAAACATTTGTTGCGTTGGTCTCTGCAGTCAGAGTCACCCCTTCTAATGTGTCGTTCCAAGTATTGTTGAGGAGGATCGGCACTGTCACAGTCGCATTCTTATATATGGTGACAAGTTTTGGGGTTATTATCTCTAATGGTTTAGGCTTTTCAACCTCTTCAGGTATGGGTATGGTTATGGTCCGTGTACCTCCGCCTCCGCCTCCACGATTGTTTGTCGGCACCTCTTCAGGCACGGTCTCATTGCTTACGTAAGTGACATTGACCAATATGTTAGTGGCATTCACGGTTATGGAAGAATTTGCTGAATCGTATGCAGTGAAATTCACGAGGCATGTCCCTATGCTTAAACTTTGCACCCTTAATGAATTGTTTATGAAGGTGAATGCTGCATATGAGCAGCTTGTCACGGAGAAACTCATGGTCGATTCTGTGTCTTCAGTGATGCCATCTTCATCAATATCATCATCCGGATCGTAGAATTTTGCTTGTGAAGAGTAATATGTCATATAATTTGAGAATGTTGTCGTCCCATTCACGGAATTGGCTCCTGTGAGGTTCGTTAATGGATTTATCAGATACGGTGCCCTGTTGACATTTGTCACATTTATCTTCCAGGAGAATGTCGAGTTCTTTTCGAAATCATCTGTGACTATCAATGTCAGGTTGTGAACTCCTGAGGAGAAGAAATTGAAACTCCTGTTAAGAGAGCTTGCTGTGCTGACAAGGCTTCCGTTTTGGTACCATTCATAACTTAAAGAATTGGCATAACTGGTGTCGTATGTTGCGCTGTTATTGAACATGTAGGAAGTGTTTTCTGTTATCCTTATTGTCGTATTGTCCTGGCCGATATCAGAGACGTTTATCCAAGAAGTGTTCACTGATCCAGTAATGAATGGTGTTCCGTGCGGAGTCACCCTTGTTATTTCTGGTGGAGACGTTATGTTATACACAAAGAAATTAATCGTGCTATTGGTCGTGTTTCCATAATAGTCGCTGATTATTATACTTACGGTATAGTTGCCCGCATGCCCTGTCGTTGTCGGGTTGATTGCCAGCACTGCGTTTGTTGATGATGTTTTTGTCAGGGTGAATATGCTGCTATTAGGTCCGACAAGCATCGAGTAATTGAATGTCAGATTCTCATATGTGCCTGCCAAACCAATATCCGTATCATTTGCGGTTATCCCATAATTATAGCTCTGCTGTATGATCAAACGTCCACTCGGTTCTGAGATATCCAATATTATTGGCCTATTATTGGTGTTTTGGAGTATCACGGGCATCACTGTGCTATTCATCCCTCCTCTGCTGTCTGTTATGTTTATCATCACAGAAAAATTCCCGACATCGGATTGATTGGCACGGAATGTTATTATGCCTGTTGTGCTATTTATTTCAAACAGCGTGCTATTAGTCCAATATGTTGTGACATTATCCCCGGCATCGTCCTCTGCAGAATAATCGCTTATGTTTATTGTGCAATTATAAGGATAATTATATTGATCATATTCTGAGCAGTTCAGTTGAGGGGTTGATGTGAAATATGGATTATTGTTGTCATATATGTTTATTATCGCTATCTCTTCATCATATAATCCCCCGGAATCCGTGGAGTTTATTCTCACGTAGTATGTCCCGGATTGCGCTTTCGTGAAGTTTATCATTCCAGTGGCTGAATTGATTGTAAACTCTGTATCATTAGAACCATATGTCAATGTGTCTCCGGCATAAGTCAGTGTGTCGATGTCTGTCCCATTAACCACATATCTGAATAATACGTTGGTGTATGCCGTCAGATTGCTTATGTTCGTATTGCCCAAAGTATTGCTTGCATGATTGCTTATCTGGTTTATTTCAGGGCCATCATTGGTGTTTGTTATGTTAAGGATCGTGCTGTTGCTCGAATTTTGCTTTCCATCATAAACGATGATTGTCAAATTCCTATATATTACGTGGGTATTATTCAATGTAGAGATGTAGATCGTGGCATTTGCATAACTGACCCCATTAGGGTCTGTCTTATCTGTAGGGCTATATATTATATTATAGCGTCCCATGTCGTTTGTCGTGAACGTCAGTGTATCGTTGTCTAGATCTGTCGCGTTGACCCTTATCAGCAGTCCGCCTCCTTGGATAAGGCTTGTCGAATTGACTATCTCTATACTTATATTCGCCACATGGTTCGTCGGTATAACTTCTAGGACGAAACTTGAAGTGAATGTTGTCGAAGGGGAGCCAGAGTCTGTTATTGTGACATTAATCGTGTGATTGCCCCTGTCGCTGAATTGCGCTATGTTCTGTCCAGAGTGGTTAAATTGTATTGTTGCGGCACTGCTGTTCAATGAAACCACTATCAAATCAGGCAGGTCGGATTCCAAAGAAAAATTGAATGGAACGTCATTTTCAGGGTCCACTCCTCTTATTATGTAATTAAGTGCTGAGCTCTCGTTCACTTCCTGGTCAGATAGTGTCGGGCTGAAGTATGGGGGGTCATTGTTCGACGTCACATTAATATAGAACAGGAATCCGCTCGTCTTCAAACCGGATTTTGCATATACTGTGGCGTTATGTATGCCAATATCTGATTCTTCTGTGGGAGAGCATGTGAAATCTCCACTATTTATGTCTAAAGAACAGAATGAAGGTATCTCGCCGACGAAATATATGTATGTGACAATATCATTATCTGCATCCGTGGAGTTTATTTCAAATGTTGTTACATTGTCTTCAGTGATATTTGCCATAGAGTTATTCTGTATCTCGACACTCCCCAGGAAGACTCTTGGTGTTGTCGGTGCAGAATCCTCTATTACCCTGCTATCATTTTTTTGCTCTACATCAGTCCCGTTGAAATATTCCACTTTGCAGGTCCATGTCTCTCCTTTTGTTGTGCGCGTTTGGGACACTATGCCTGCACCTTCAGTTATGCACTCCACGCCAGAGGTGCATGATCTGTTATATGTGCTGTTCAGTACGCCATTCTTGTACCATGTGACGTTCACATCCGTGCTTGTATCGATTGTCCATCTGCATTCTAGGTTCTGATCCGTATACAACGTTGCTGAATTCGGATTTATTTCCGGGTCCCCGGTAAATGCTGCATATATTGTCGTCATTCCTATCATCATAGATAAGATTATCAAGAATAGACGAATCCTTTGTTTATATGTCTTTTTCATCAATAAAACCTCTCTAAATACAGTATTATATTGTATACCACCATCATATCATAATATACTTCTTGTTTTTTTTCATGGTCCAATTTATTATATTCTTCTATCAGTTTTTTATATAAATTTTTTGCCTCTATGAGTTCCTTGAATTCTAGTGCGATATGAAGATTGGATAATTCTTGGTTGAACTTGTCAATAATCCCTTCAGCATCCACCTCACGCTCTTTCGGAAGCACCAATGCGTCCTTGTCATGCAGGTCTGAGACAAGATATATATGATCGAATATCTCGTCGATTGTCTCCTGCATCTTTATCTTGTTCATTTTCTTTAGTGAAGTCATCCTTTTATGGAAATCATCGAGCATGATCTCTAATTGTTTATTGTTGAGCTTATGCATCGATAGTTTTATCTTTTCTCTTGTGGGGATGTCTATACTGAGCAATTCCATGAAGTATAATTGTATGAGCTGGCCTATGGACAGGTTGATGCCGTTAATGTCGTCATTATCAAGCCTGTCTTGTATCCCGAATAGTATATTGACCAGCTTTTGCTTTTGCAGCTCCGTAAGGTATATCGGTTGTTTCTTCTTCCTTCCGTAAGCGATGATTTTATCTATCAATTGCTTGATCTGCTTCCTTAAGGCAATACCTACCAATATCAGGGTCGCAATAGTTATTATCAAAGCGATTATTATCCTAGTATCTATTTTGCCGATCACTGTCGGTTGTTCTGTCCTCTTACATGCTCCGCATGACCCCCCGCAATCGACACTCGTCTCATCGCCATCCTGTATGCCGTTGAAGCAAGAAGGCAGGGGCGTGCATGACTCGTTCTCTGGTGGCTTGCTTGCTGTCGTTCCACAACTGTTCTTGTCTATGCATTTTCTGGTGTGCAAGTTGTCGATGCATGTGCTCCACTCATCGCATTCCCATTTCTCTTCGCATTGATATTCTATGGGGATGTATGTGCAGTTTTCTGTGAAGAATTGTATGTATTTATTAGGGTTACACCCATTATAATCGACACATCTCAGTGTTCTTGTGCCGTTTTCTTGGCATGTGGACCACTTGCTGCATCTCCAATCAGATACGCAGTTGATGAAGGAGCCGCCTCCTCCGCCTCCTCCTCCGCCTCCATTATCATCTTCTCCATCCTCATTGGGGCAGTCAGTTATTGTGTATTTTACCGTATTGCTTGTGGCCGTCAATCCATCAGGGTCTGTGGCTATGAAATAAAAGTATGAGCTTCCACAATCCAAGCCTCTGATTGTTGTTAAACTTGAAGGGTTGACTATGCTTATCAATGTTAGATTGTCATCTTGTACGACCATATATGTCAGATTATCCCCGTCTATGTCTCCAAAGAAATCATCAAGGAAGAACGCATATACGGTTTGCCATCTTAGGCTGTTATTAGGGATTGCTGTTATGAGGTATGGCGCATGATTTATATCAATAACTTCAACATTGAAATCCTCGAAATATATATTGTCATCGCATCCGCTCAAGTCGTTCGCTATTACCCTTAATGTGTGGTTCCCTATGTCTTCTTCATCAAGAGAAACATTTATGTTTCCGGCGTATGATATGGTGAATAGGTCAAATGGTGTGGTGAAGTATGATTGGAAGTATATGCTGTTGTTTTCTGGGTCTGTGGCGTTCATTGTGCAATTTATATGTATGCCCCATGGCATCGTGAAATTGCATGCGCCTAAGTCGATGTCTGAAGGCGGGCGATTTATGCAGAAATTCGTGGTCCCGAATGCCATCGCTGTAGGGTTTTCTTGTTCTGTTATTTTCGATACCTCGATTTGCGTATATATCAATGATAATATGTTGAGGATTAATAATGCGAATACTGACAGTCCTAAAACGCTCTTTTGTTTCATTTTTTCTTCAATCTATTCTTTTCTTCGAAAACTATCTCTGATAGCTTTATCTTTATCCATTCGGATTTATTTACGCGGAGTATCCTTGATATCTCATCTATGTCATCGAGAAGTTCGACAGGCATCCTTATGTTTAGCTGTTCCGTCCCTTTGTTTTTTTTATTCATGTATATCAATTGCTATTATATGATATTATTATAGGATATATGTATATCAATTTATAGACAAATGTATTTATAAATGTTTCTGTTGGGAGCTGGAATAAATAAGAAAAACCTTTATAAAACGTCATGAAATACTTTGAATGCGCCGAGGTGGCACAACCTGGTACTGCGCTGGATTGCTAAGCACTCTGCGTGCTTAAGATTACCACGCATTACGCGCATGGATTCAGTCCTGAAAGGGATTGTGGGTTCAAATCCCACCCTCGGCGTTTTCTTAAAATGAAACAGATGGAGAAGGTCTGGAAGATGCAGTATGACAGGCGGGCAATATTAGACTTGCCTGATTATAAGAGGAGTTTCTGGAGCAAGGAAGGGCATGAGCAACTTCAGGAAGTCACATTGCACCTTGTTGATAAAGTGAAGGATGCAAAGACAATCCTTGATGTAGGCTGCGGGCCAGGAATATACTGCAAGAGATTATCAGACAAGGGATATGATATAATAGGAGTCGATTATTCTGAAAACACTGTCGAATTAGCTAAACAGAAATATCCTGGAATAAGATTCATGGTGGCAGATGGGTACAACCTGCCATTTGCAGACAAGCAATTCGACATAGCGATATCGATAGGAGCATTACAATGCATAATAGAACATGAGAAATTCATCAAGGAATTGATGAGAGTCTCATCAAAAGCAGTGATAATATCGACATTATTGAAGAAGAAGAAATCAAAGGATCCAATCCGGACACTCAAAGAGCAGTTGAAGGCAGACGCATTCCCTTGCAGGGAATATCATGCATCAGAGATACTCCCGATATTTGAGAAAACACGGATGAAAACATCTGTAATAACGACATTCAACGGACAAAAGATAATGCAAGGCGCATTTATCGTGGCAAAATATTGAATTATTCGATGCTTTCGGCATCTACGCAATATATCCCGTCATCATTCTGTTCGCAATCCACTATTGTTCCTGTCAAGCTGATGATGCTTTGAGGGATCTCAATATTGACTGAATTATATACTGTGATATGATACTCTATGTCGTTAAATAGCAGATAGTTAGGGTCACTCATGACCCTGCTGTCGTCAGTGAAAAAAAAGCGGTCTGCAGTGCTTACCCCTGCAATCGGGAATGCGATCCCATAAAGATCCACCCTGCTTCCCAAAGGATTGCCAGAACTGAATAATTCTTCTAGACTAGAAAAAGTTTCGACATTTTCTGGAACAGTTGTTGTAGTTGAAGATTCACCGCTTCCGCCTCCTCCTCCACCGCCCCCGCCTCCTCCACCACCGCTGCCCCAATCGATTGGAGTGTCTTCGGAGGAATTGTTTGTCGATACGTTAGATTCATCATCAGATCCTAAATTATCATTCAATGGCTCAGAAGATGAACCTTGTGATTCGATATCTCCATTAATAGGCGAGATAGAATCGTTCTGAGAATTATTCATCGCATTATCTTTCCAAAAGAACATAAAAAAAATACCTGCACCAATTATGACAAGTATGACCATTATCCACAGGACACTAGCTCCCCTCTTATCTTCCATAATAAATATCTGAGAACCACATTATTTAAAGTTAACGTTATCATTCATAGATTTTATAAATTCTGGAAGAATATTATGAGAATGGCAAAAATATCTACAGGAGTAGCGCATAAAATTCCATCTGATATGCAAAAGACATTAACATCATCATCTAAAGTTCTTGATTCATGGAATTCTCTAACACCTTTAGCACGCAATGAATGGATATGCTGGGTGACTTCCTTCAAGAAACCAGAAACAAGAAGAAATCATATAATTCGATTAAAGGAAGATCTTATCAAAGGAAAACGCAGACCATGCTGCTGGCCAGGATGCAAACATAGAATATAGTGAATATTAAATAATCAACAGCGAGAGTTATATTCAGGGAAGATCGGCTTAAAACATAACCCATCAGCTTTCTCTTGTATCATTGCTTGGAGTGATTTATGCTTCTTTTTTGCAGCATATTCAGCAAAGAACAGATTATTCACTTCAACAATCCTCCTTTGCAAAGCATCAATACCTATTTCTCCAATAACACTATTCTTCAAAACATCGTAGGCAATAGCCTGGACTGTTAATGGAACACCTGATAAAAAATTTTCAATTTTAGGTTCAATCTGTCTTTGAATAATAGAGTAAATATTTCCTAAAGGAACATAATCTATTTGTTTTTTGCCATTCACTAGTTTAGGATTGCTAAACCTATTCTTATCAACAGCCCAACCATCAGGCAAACTAAATGTGCTGGCAGGAATTTCTACAATGAAATCCAGGTCCACATCCGGTTTAGGCAGCCCATATAATTGGCTGGCTATGGTACGATAAACAAACCCCCCAACAAGCCAAATTTTTCCAGAAGAATTATGCTTAACAATATCGACAGCTTCCTCATATTCCTGACTTCCCCTGACTCCATCAAGAAATGCTTTCGTTACATCCATAGTTCGAGCAAATCTCGCCTGTTTCAAATAGTTATCGCTTTTTCTGAATTGAAACTAATCAATGTTAGGAACCCGAGCCTCCGAAACGACCCATGCCCGAAGCGGATGCGAAAGGCAGGATGGAGTTTCGAGAGCTGTGAGGTCGAGCATTTTTTCACAGCAGTGAAAAAAGCGGAGAAGTTGAAAAACGCCAACTTATAAGTATTTTCTAGTATCTTTTACAGCGATAAATACTTTGATATTTTTCGGTTTTTTTAAATCTAATATTGCAAGCGATCTATGAAGACCATCTAATATTACAAATGATTTGTGGTTCTTAATCCAACCAGATGAAAGACTTATTTCCAGAGGTGTTTCTGCTAAAATAAGCGGCGTTATTTTACCTTTCATAATTTGCTCTTTCTGATGTTCAATATTATTATAACACCTCTCTGAATATTTACAGTATTCTGTCGTTTTATTTGTCATTCTTTGATAAGCAACAATTAATTTAGAACCGGAAAACGGAACTAGGATGAAGTCTTTAATCTTAAATGAAAGTCCGCCGCAGCCTCTAGTTCTATGATGCATTAAATAAACTTCTTTAAGTTCATTTATATTCATTTTAGCTTCAATCCAATTGCCAAATTTGTTATTTGCTTTTCTAATCAATCTTAACTCTCTTTTTTGAGATTTATTGAATAATCTTGCAATCGAACTGTATCTTACTTGCTTTGTATTAGTTAAGTTCACATCTATTTGATGATGAGAGACATTAATAAAGTTGGCGTTTTTCAATTGTTCCTAATCGATGTTAAGCACCCCGAACCGAAGGTGAGGGTCGACTGAACGAAGTGAAGGAGAAGTTGAAGAAAAAATTTAAAATATATTATTAAGTAGACTATACCCAAGATATAAATATCCGAAATCTCTTATTCCTTCCACAAGGTATGCGGCCGGGTACAATAATAATTTGTCTTCCCAACCTAAGTTATTTTCCTTAGCGGACTCTTTAGTCATCTTAACAAAACCGCCAGGCTTTATCGCATATTTCCACACATATTTTCCAAGATCTTTCATGGAATCATAATTAAATTCGGAACTTACACTTGATTCAAGGTTTTGTGAAGTTGTCATATTTTTAGGAAAATGCACAGCTATATAAATTTTTTCTTCAATTGTGCTTAATCGATGTTAGGCGACCGAGACCAAAGGTCGAGGCAAAACATCGAAGATGTTTTGAGTTGATTATTTGGGTCAATAAATTTAAAAATAAGAATATCTATCCTAAATCATGCTTAAGAAAATCAAGAAGAGTTGGAGGCAATCCAAAAATTTTCATGCAAGTTTTCTTGCTTGTTTATCAGTGGCATATTTATTCGGGATTTATTTATCTCAGCTTTTGGATCAAACTCAACTACCAACTTGGAATCCTAACTGCATTAGAGCTATTGTTTTAACAATAGTGCTAATTATAATGCTCATAATCGCTTTCAAATGGGGAATGTCTAAATTGGATGATTTGAAGGATAAACAAACTTTCTATGATAATTTTTTTATGAGTATTATGATTGTAGTAATATCTACTGTGCTAGTTCTGTACAATCCTTTCTTTAGAAACGGATTTAATTGGATATATGGTCTGTTTGGTATTCTAATAATATACTTTCCTTTGAACTGGCTATATATACAACTAAGACCCAAATAATCAATTTCGCCTAATCGATGTTATATTCCCCGAACCGAAGGGTGAGGGCAAGGATTCTGGGTGTTTTGAGGAATCCGCAGAGTAATTTCAGGGGCGTATTCAATTAAGCGAACACAGTGAGCCATCAAGAATGAGTATCGAGGGCAATTATTCGTTATCGTTTCTTTTTCCTCTGTTGCATTCAAAACATAATGTTTGG
>CAZQDS010000011.1:0-20913 GCA_964591655.1 uncultured Methanosarcinales archaeon | reverse complement strand
ATAATTCCAATGCTAATGGTAATAACAACCTTAATAACAATGCCCGTTTCTTGCTAATAATCCAGGCAGAGACCCCTAAAATGGACTTATTCGAGAAGCTTGTTTCTTATGACAATTTACTCTTGGCACACCGAAAGGCAAGAAAACATAAGACATTGAAGCCATATGTAATCGAATTTGAAAAAAAGCTTCAAGAAAATCTATTGCGGTTACAATATGAATTAATAACAAAAAAATATACTCCAAGACCTTTAGAAACATTTATTATAAGAGATCCTAAAACACGAAAAATCTCTAGGTCCGACTTCAGAGACAGAGTAGTACATCATGCATTATGCAATATTATTGAGCCAATATTCGAAAAAATATTCATTTATGATTCTTATGCTAATAGGCTCGGCAAAGGGAGTTTGAAAGCGATAGAACGATATTGTCAATTCCAAAGAAAAGCATCTAAAAATAACACTAAAAGAATTTCTATCCTCAAAGCTGATATTAAAAAATATTTTGATAACGTCAATCATCATATATTAATGGAAATTATCAAAGAAAAAATTACCGATGAAAACATTTTATGGCTGATACAGATAATACTAGAAAACCATCACACATCAATAAACGGAAAAGGTATGCCGCTCGGCAATTTAACAAGCCAGTTCTTTGCGAATGTGTATCTCAATAAACTAGATCAGTTTATAAAACATAATTTAAAAATTAGATACTATATCCGCTATGTTGATGATTTCGTAATAATGTGCGATTCCAAAAAAGAACTTGAAATATTGGCTGAAAAAATTAATACTTTTCTAAAGGAAAAATTAGACATAGAATTACATCCTGAAAAAACAAGAATATACGATGTGAAAGAGGGCGGTGAATTTTTGGGCTTAAGAATATTCTATTATAATAAACTGCTAAAAAGATGCAACATCAGAAAATTCAAAAACAAATTATCAAGATTATGCAAATTATACGACAAAAAAGAAGCAGATTACGATGAAATATATGATTCCATTGAAGGATGGATTGCATACAGTAAAACAGCCAACACATACAATCTTAGAACTAACCTTCTGGAGTCAATATGTGCGAGATTCGATGGAGAAGTATCGACAAAAGAATACAATAGATACCTAAAAACCCAGAAATAAGCCAGAATTTTCAATTTTTCAAAGCTCAATTTTTCCGTCAATAATGAGAAGATTTATAAAAATCATTATCTATTTTAGTATTAGTTTTGCTCGATGTGGCAGAACTAAAAAGTTAAAAGAAACCCAATTGAGCCGAAATAAAACGCTAAGATAATTCGCAGAAATTCTGCGGAAAGTGTTGCGAATAACAAAGACACACGCCCTAAAAAGCGCACAATCTTCAGTTATAACTACTAAGTAACAACTTTTCCGAAAGATTTATAAATCAGATATTATCCTCTATTTCAGTGGTATTAATGAATACTAATGAAAAAGCCGGGATGATTGAAGATATTACATTAAGGGAATTGGATATACACTCGGAAAGATTAAACAAGAATAATTATGAAGCGGCATTCAAGGAAATCAAAGAATTCTTCGATGACACAAAGAATAGCAAGAAAGATTATCCTATTAAGATGTTTACTCAAAGTTTTACTTTTCCTCTGCCGACATTCACTGGGGATATAGCATTAGATGGCATAGCGGAGAGGACAAATAATAATTATAAGATCTTATATATAGATTTCAAGATATCTCCCGCTGAATTTAATTATCCTTTCATGCAGGATGTCCGGGCAGACATGATCAAGAGATCAAGCAATTCGCATAGATATGGATTTTTCAAGAAAGACAAGATGTCTGGGCTTTACCTTATGAATGATTTTTTGCCAGAGAATATGTCCATCCCCGAAGAGAGATGGTTCATTGTCAATAAACAGGATTGATGAATAAAAATTAATGAGGGATACTTATGACCATAAATTCACGAGAAAGAATAATAACGCCAGATAATATTGATGATACATTAATAGAAGTATGCCCCGTAAGAACAAGCATTGAAAAAGTGACAAAAAAAGACGATGATTGGCGTGTAGCCATAATATTCAAATACAACGGCCAAAATATATATGTGTACACAGAAGGGAATTTCAAATTCAAAACAGGATCCGCGACAAACAGGCTGTATGAGGGGAAAAAATTGTTGAACGGCTTCCTGGAAAAGAATAACCTATTCATATCTTTCCCAAAAGACCAGAAGACAGAATTCGACTCAGACTTGTTCTCCACAAAGATAACATCCATACGAAAGGATGGGACAGCATATGTCCCTGTAGTCGACCAGACTTTCAAGACAAAAGTGCTCGAAAGCTATTTTTGGTAAATAACTTTATTAATCCTTTTCTATTCCCTTTTTCTTATGAGATTCGCGCATATGGCTGATTGCCATGTAGGGAGCTGGAGAGATCCTAAACTGAAGGAATTGAGCATAGAGGCATTCACGAAGACTGTTGATATATGCATAGAAAATGACGTTGATTTAATCCTTATTGCTGGAGACTTGTTCAATAATGCATTGCCTGGCATAGACAACTTGAAGGTTGTCGTCAAGGAATTCAAAAAATTGAAAGAAAAAGACGTTCCGGTGTATGTCATACCCGGCTCTCATGATTATTCCCCTTCTGGCAAGACTATGATCGATGTGCTTGAAGAGGCAGGATTGTTGAAGAATGTATTCAAGGGACATGTCGATGATAATAAGCTTTTCCTAGATTTTACGGTTGACAAGAAGACTGGTGTCAAGATAACAGGAATCCTTGGACGTAGAGGCACTTTAGAGAAGAATTATTATGAGGCATTAGACATCGAAAGCCTTGAGAATGAGCCCGGGAAGAAGATCTTCTTGTTCCATTCTGCAATCGCAGAGATGATGCCAAAAGAGTTCGCATTGATAGAATCGATGCCGGTAAGCATGCTGCCTAAAGGATTTGAATATTATGCAGGCGGGCATATACATATAATAAAACATGAATCATTCAAGGACCATAAGAACATAGTATATCCTGGTCCATTGTTCCCTGCAAGCTTCTCCGAATTGGAAAAGTTAAGCAATGGAGGATTCTACATTTATGACGATGAGACAGATGAAAAACTTCATAGGGAAGAGCTTAACCTGAAAAACACGTTCTTCATCGATGTTGATGTTAATCATAAGAGCTCTGAAGAAGTCCATACTATGATAATGGACAGGATCCAAAAGAAGGAGTTCATAAACACGATAGTCCTCTTAAGGGTTCATGGGACATTAAGCACAGGAAAAGTCTCTGATATAAGATTCAATGAGATATCAGACAGGATATATTCACAGGGCGCATTCTACGTGATGAAGAACACTTCCAAACTGCAATCAGAAGAGTTTGAAGAGATAAAGATAGACCATGAGAATATCGACAATGTAGAGGATGAGCTTATTAAAGAGCATTTACAACAATTCAATTTATTTGATAAAGAAAAAGAATATTCTACAATAAAGGACTTGATGAAATCCTTGAGTGCAGAGAAGCATGAAGGCGAGAAAGTCCATGAATATGAAGATAGGATAAGGAAAGAAGCGGATAAAGTTTTGGATTTCTAGTTCTTTATCTGCATCAAATTTATTGCATGATGTTTGCATGCTTTTATACATAATTCGCATTCTATGCATTGTGAATGGTCTATATGGACTTGGTCTTTTCTTGTCAATGCTCCTGTCGGGCATGCTTCAACGCATCCTATACATGCTCCTCCAGATTTACAGCCGCACGAACTACATTGTCCATCTTTCCAACAGCATTTAGAATAATCTATTATGACTGGCATTATGGTGTCGTCCTCAACATTGTCCTCGGGAATGGTATTGCGTCTTTGATGTTCTCAAGACCGCATATCCATTGTATTACTCTTTCTGTCCCTACACCGTATCCTGAATGAGGAACTGAGCCATATTTTCTCAGATCGAAATACCATTCAAGCGTTGACGGATCCTCGCCGGCTTCAATAAGCCTTTTCTTCATATCCTCAACGTCCAGGCTTCTCTGGCTTCCGCCGACTATTTCCACACCATTCGGGGCGAGCATGTCAAAGCATAATGCCTCATCTTCATGTTTCGGATCCCTCGGCTTATAGAAAGCCATCGCGACAACAGGATAGTGCGTGACGACAACCGGCGTGTCATAATGTTTCATCAATGATTCCTCTTCGATAGTCCTCAAGTCCTTTCCGAATGGGACTTCGAAGTTGTCTTTTTCTTTCAAGATATCCAATGCTTCCCTATACTTTATTGTCGGCCATTCCTTCTCTGCGATGATCCTTAATTTTTCCACATCCTGATTCAATATCTTCAGGTCCTCTGCCCTTTCCTCAACAACTTTCTTTATGCAATATTTTATCTCTTCTTTTGCGAATTCACTGACTTTATGCAGGTCCCACCATGCTGCTTCCATCTCTGCCATCCAAAATTCAGAAAGATGCCTTGATGTCTTTGACTTTTCTGCCCTGAATGTCGGTCCCATATTGTATATTTTTTCCAACGAGAACACTGCCGCTTCTGCATAGAGTTGCCATGATTGTGATAAGTATGTCTTCTTGTCGTAATATTTCACTTCGAATAATGTGCTTCCGCCTTCTGATTGGCTCGGCTGCAGTATCGGTGCATCGAACCTGAAGAATCCTTTGTTCCTGAAGAATTCGTCCCTTGCCTGGATGTATGTGCTCCTTATTTTCAATATTGATGTCATGTATCTGGATCTCAACCACAGGTGTTTGAGGTCTGCAAGCAATTCTGTCGATTGATCCTTCTGTATGGGCCATCCGACGCTTTCTCCTATTAATCTTATCTCTCTAACCTTGACTTCATATCCTGTCGGGGCTCTCTTGTCCTCAACTATCTCTCCTGTCAATTCAAATGATGCTTCTATGTCTATCTTCTGTGCATCATCCCATGATTCTTCAGAGACATTCTCTTTTTCGACTACACATTGTATTATGTTCGTTACGTCTCTTAGTACTAGAAATCGTAATGCATTGCTTCCCCTGGCCCTATAGCACCAGCCTCTTAGCTTCACTTCTCCTTTTCCTTGCTCCATCGCTTCATTTACTAACATGAAATGTGTCATCGAAACCACCTTCTAAAGAGATAAAAACCATATTATTAAATTTATCGATTTGATTATATGATATCGGATATTTGAAATAAAAAATATAGAAGATTTATCTCTTCTTTTTCTTCGCTGCTTTCTTGGAAGGTTTTGAGACCTGTTTTACTGTCTTCACATTACATGTGTTCCATCCGAACAATGCATAAAGTCCGCACCATCCAAGTAATGCTGTTATCAATGCTATTGCTGCAACGATGAACCACCATGGTGTATAAACAAATCCTAGAATAATAAATATGATTGCAATGATGAATCGTATCATCCTGTCGACCATTCCTATGTTTTCATTCATGGGCATCACCAATTACTCTCTAGTGAATACTATTTATAAAGTTGTCTTTTTTTTGTTCCAAAACCGAAAAATATAAATAGTAAAGCATACTTTACGTTAAGTAGACTTTACATTCACGAGGTAAAATGACATTATCAAAAAATAAATTAAAAGAATTCCGCGAGAAGAGAAGCATGACTCAGGAGGATTTAGCGCAAAAAGCCGGAGTCTCAAGACAGACGATAATTAGCATTGAAGGAAACAAGTATGTCCCAAGTTTAGAGTTGGCTTTTAAATTTAGCAAGATATTCAATTGTAAAATTGAAGATATATTCGGGTGATACAAATGATAGGCAAACAAAAATCAGGGATTTTTTATACCAACATAATCTCAAAAAAGGTGAGATTATGATAGGTAAACCACAATGGTTCAAGTACAGGATTTTCGGATGGGGTTTAGCGCCTCGTACATGGCAGGGATGGGTATATGTTGCTATCGCAGCATTCATAATCGCAGGAGGATTCGCGATGACAGTCAATACTGCAATAGGTCCATGGGTATTCGGGATATTGCTTGCAGTATTCATCTTAGATGTGATACACATAATGACGCAGCTCTCAAAAGTCTCTGATGAAAGGGAGAATTATCATCAATTGATAATAGAGAGGAACTGCTCATTCGCAGCAATAATTGCCCTTATTGGAGTGGCATTATGGCAGACATACCAGAATCGCGGAACATTGATCGCAAGCAACAGTCCGATAATCCCATTCGACATATCAATAGCGATTGTCCTTGGAGCGATGCTATTGACGAAGATCGGATCGACGCTATATGTAAGGTCAAAGATGTAAGCCTTTGCCTATAATTTTATTTTTTTAATCATATTTTTAAACTATTTCTTATTCCATATTCTCATGCCATTCAAGATCATCAAGAAGGACAAGCATAGCAACGCACGTATAGGAAAACTCCGCACTAGGCATGGCTCTGTCGATACGCCGTATTTCATGGCTGTCGCGACAAAAGCCACAGGAAAGATCATCGGTCCTGATGATTATGAGGAACTTGCTGACGGTCTGATATGCAATGCGCTTGTTCTTTCGTTAAGGCCTGGGATTGATGTGATAAAACATTTCGGTACTGTGCACGATTTCATGAATTTCGACAAGGCAATATTCACTGATTGCGGCGGATTCCAGATGTTGCGTGATAGTTTTATGGATGGAACATCTAAGAAAGGAATCAATTTCAAGAATCCATTCAATGGACAGAAATTCATGATTACACCTCAAAAGATAATGGATATCGAGATAGCTATAGGCGGTGATTGTGTGATGATGCTTGATGATGTCGCTCCTTATGGTTCTGGAAGAGAGAAAGTTGAGGAGAGTTTGGAGAATACTCATCGTTGGGCGAAAGAATGCAGGAAGTATCATCATGACAAGAAACAGATGCTTTACGGTATTGTTCAGGGAGGTTTTTTTCCTGACTTAAGAAAAAAATCTGCAGAATACATAAATTCATTGGATTTTGACGGCTTGGCTATCGGAGGAATTGCAATCGGTGAGACTCGAGAGGAAATGTATGTAGCAGTGAATTCATCAATGCCGTTCCTTGACGAGAAGAAGCCGAAGCACATGCTCGGCGTTGGAAGTCCTGACGATATAGTCGAGCTTGTTTCGCTTGGTGCAGACAGCTTCGATTCAGTCTATCCGACACAGACTGCAAGGCATGGGACGCTTTTCACATTCAACGGGAAAGTAGACATAATGCGTGGCATATATGCTAAAGATGATACTCCGATAGAGAAAGGTTGCAAATGCCAGACGTGCAAGAAATATTCTAAAGCATATCTTCGTCACTTATTGAAATTGAATGAACCAGTAGGGAAGAGATACTGCTCAATCCACAATCTTCATTTCATGAAGGAATTGATGAAACGTATAAGGAAAAGCATAAAGAATGGTACATTCGAGAAGTTCAAGGGCGAGATTGTTTATGCTTACCGGAAGAATAAGAATATTGGTGTTAATGTCACAAAAACTAAGTAGTTTTTGGTATGCAAAAATTCCTAAGGAATTTTTTTGCATGAAACAACAGAATCTATCAATTATTTTTTCTCTTTGAGAATCGGAGTATATATCCGTGGCAATCTGATATGCCATATTTTATGCCAGTGAAAAACTCGAATAATCTCATGGAGCTGGCTCCATGAGGTTTGATATCAGGGAACCACCCTGACATGCTGCCCCAAGAATATTTTTTTTCGACAAATTTCTTTGGGGCAGGATAATCTTCACGTATTTGAAAATTATCCAGATGCTTGCTTAATCTTATATGTTCTCCTATTTTATCATAGTTGTTGTTTTTTTGGGAATTAATATATTGAGTCAGTTCAGTAAATTTCATTAACTCCTCCCTGTTCATAATTATATCTATTTTCGGGGCAATGAGTTTGAAATCCATATTTCTTGCGGCAAATTCTAAGATCAATTGTGAGGGAGGATAAGGAGTGTATGATTCTTCGATGAATATAAACCCTTCGTTCTTTAGGACATAAATGCTTTTTTCTATCAAAGCATTCAAGTTCTTCGCTTCAGGGTCTCCCATGACATTGCATATATGTATCTCGTCAATGGATTCTTTGGCCCAGGTAAGGTCCCTGACATTTTTTTGCTCAATATTTACTCTGGACTTAGTCGATTTATCTAATGATATGTGTTTTTGAAGTCCTTCCTGAAACCAGTCGCTATCAGGTAAATCTACGCAATGATATACACAATTTTTTCTTAGTTTAGGTCCACGTCTTGTTCCAGGTATTTTGTCACCAACCCCAAAATAAGCTATTTTTTTTAGCGATTCCATAGATACCTTTCTAGTCTTTTGTTCCGACATATAATTGAAAATCAACTTCTTTAAACTTGAATCCCGAAACTCTATAACCATATATGTCACAAGCGTAGTTAATAATAATTGAGCCTTTACCGGCTTTAGGCGCAAGTGCTTCAGTAACATCTCTTTGATAATCGCTTCCAACTATTTCTGATCCTACTCCTGAAAATACAAAAGCTGCTGTTAAATCTTTTGGGAGTGCTTCGACTGCAGTGAGCATATCATTAGGTATTATTGATGCAGGAACACCTATTTTAGGAATCAGCGTATTTAGATTTGAAAACAACGCATTAAAACTATTTGGTTCTATTCCCACATACCCTTTTATATTATACTTCTTTGCTATCCAACCATATAAATGTCCATAACTGGCGCCGAAGTCAAGCAAAACCTTATTTTCTAACAATTTTGAAACTTCCTGGTGATCTTCCAATTCGCCTACAAGAAACCCTGCCAAATGTCTTCCTGAATAATAAAAATCATTAAATTGTCTATAATCATTTATGGTTTTTGGGTCAAGTTCTAAATTATACTCCTGCAACCTATTCATATTGATTCCAGGTATGAGGTCTTTTATTGGTGTTAAATTACTCATGTAAAATAAAGAAGTTCTTTTGTTTATAAACTTTTCGAAATATTACCACTATTAAGTGACTATTATATTATTTCGTATATCTTCCGATTTTTCTTAAGCAATACATATAAACAATTCTCCTCTGTCGATAAAAAACAAAACATTTATATTAATTAACCTTATATAACATTAAATAACTTATATAAGGTGATATTATGGCAATTAAAACTTTCAATATTGAAGAGGATGTATACAAACAATTCTCTGGATACTGCAAAGGCAATGGGATAAGCATGAGCAAGCAAGTGGAAATATTTATGCGCTCAATGATTGAAGATGATCCAAAAGTAAAAAAGGAATTTCTAGAGCGTCTAGAGAAGATTCGTAAAGGAAAGTTCATCAAGGTGAATAGTTTTGCAGAGCGATACGCCTAGTTTAGAGATAGCAGAACATGTAGATAAGATATTTTTCAAATTGAAGAAAAGGGATTCTAAACAATTTAGGATAGTAAATTCTAAAATTGATCAAATTCTGGCGATGCCTGAACATTTCAAACCATTACGCGGTGATCTTTCAGGATCAAGAAGGGTTCACGTGGGGAAGTCATTCGTTTTAATTTATGATTTTGATAGGCAGAAAAATGTTGTAAGAATATTACATTATGGACATCATGATGATGTCTATTGATTATCTCTTCTTACCAGAATGTCGGGGTGAACGTAAGACAGTAGTTGTCTGCTTGTCGTTTATCATCTTCTTGACTTCTAATGGATTCCTTATCTTCCTGTATCTTATCTCAAAGTTGTCTGTCCCCGCAGTATTTACTGTCAATGTTCCAGTGTTGACTATCTTGTCCCATAATGTCTGATGGAATCCTATGTCTGTTATCTTGTTGTATGATGAGCTCTTGAAGCTTTCTGAGAATATCCCGTGGCTGTACAGCATCCTCTCATTCGTCAATGCGTATCTCCTGGACCATATCCTATATTCTAGTCTCAGGAGCATTATTACTGAGTATATCAGTATGACTGTCGCGATAAGATTGACGAAGTCCCAGAATATGAAATATGCGCTTCCTGGAACGCTGAAGAACGAGAAGAATAATGCCAATATGAATATCGTTATGTGCAATATGTACTGGAACAAGTAAGCAAGTCTTGATGGCCTGAAGAAATGTATTATCTTCTCGTTGCTGTCAAGGTGTTCATTGATGTTTTTTATGTTGAACATGTTTTTTATTCGTGGATTAGAATTTATAAATTTCACTTAATTTTCTTCAGGAATCCCATCAGTGCATACGCTTCTCTCTTGCTTAACAATGATTTGCCTAGTATCTTCTGCCACAGCAATCTTTGTGTCTCTTTCTTCTCTTCTGTGGCGAAATACATCTTATCAAGTGTTTTTTCAACCATCTTCTGCAACTGCTCTTTCTCTTTCAATGATATGGGTGTGATGTGGCTTATTATGTGCTCCGTCTCCTGTTTTTTGAATATCTCATAAAGTATTAATGTCGTGGCATGGCTTATGTTCATCGTGCCGTATTTTTTTGATGCAGGTATTGTGACTGCGAAATCGCATATTTTTATCTCTTCATTGCTCAATCCGGCGCCTTCCCTCCCTATCAATAGTCCTATTTTCGTCTTCTTGTCTATATCAGATATCTTTTCTGCGAACTGCTCTGCGTCGATCGGCGTCCTTAAAAGATTGTAGTCTCTACCTAGTTTTGCTGTTGTCGCAACAAGATAATCAAAGTCTTTCCTCAATTTTTTCATGTCATATTTCCTGACTTTTATCTTTTTTATCAGGTCGCCAGCCCATTTTGCCCTGTTCCTAAGCTCTTCACTGTTTATGTCGAATTTTGGGTTTACAAGAATTATAGAGTTGAAGTCGAAATTCTTCATACTTCTCAATATTGCACCAGTATTCCCGGGATTCTCTGGCTCGATAAGGATGAGTGTAATCATGCTTTCTGGGATTTGAGCATGTTTTATATATTTTGATAAAATTTATAAGAAGATAGTTGTTACCAACTAGTAGTTCGGGGGTTATTCAGGCTATTCATATGGAAGATACGATAATTGACACTATAACATCGAAATATCCTGTCGCTTATAAGTTCTTAGACTCATTGCTGATTGGAAAAATTCCGGATCGAGAAATTTTGAAAAACTTGTATGGTGGAAAGGTCCCAGAAATTGAAAGAATGCTAGAAGACTTTTGGGCGCAAAGCGATTTGGTCTTCGGGAGTCAATTAAGGACTGATGTAAAAGATCCTGCAGAAATTTATTTCGCAAGACAAAGAATAGAGAACGACCCCTTAGTATCAAAAATTGATTATTATGTGCATCAGAGATTGCCTCCACCAAGAGATTTGATGCGTGAGATATTTGAGGAATTCGCTGATGACGCACTCAAGGTATATAATTATTACAACATCACTGGGAAGAAAAGAGAATGTGGGATACCTGTGGCGACTCATCCGAATAATCTTGCAATGACTGGTTACGGCATGGGATTTGATAAGATAGGAAGGATAGGATTTGTATATCATGATGTTCCTGAAGACTTATATGATTTCTTGGTCGAGAAGCTCGGGCTTCAAAAAGGGCTATTAGGATATGACACTTTCATAAAAGAAGTCATCCCGGGGCCTATAAGGAAAGTCGTAAACATACTGACAAACAAGTATGATACGATCATTGAGAATATTTCTAATACTTTGAGGTCTAAAGGCTTGAGTTTCAATCAGAAAAATACTCTTGATGAATTATTAAATCTTATGTCTGCAAATTATAGTGATCTAGAGCAGGAATATGGGTTAGGTAGATTTGTCCTTAGGACATATCCTATCGTAGAAAAATTAAAGGATAGCAACACCTATAAAGAGGACCTTAAATGGGCATGTTATATAAATTACATAGAAGATATGAAGATAGAATCCATCAAGGATAAATTTTATCTTTCATACGACATGAAAGGTGTCGATTTATGGTTTAACGGAATAGGAAGAGAGGCTCTTAACATGACTGGAATGATTAGGAATGCATTGAAACAACAGACATGGGTCAATAAAGGTAGGGATATGAAGAGTGAATGGATTCCTTTAGAGAATCATATCGATGAGGTTGGAGCGAATGCTTATAAGTTTGCCAAGAACTATGTCGCAAAGGATATTCTTATGAGCATATTCCAGATATCGCACCTTGGCAGCGCATTAGATAAGACGAAGAGACTGACCCCTATATTTTTTGAGGATGTCGATACAGATTACACAATTAAGAAGGCAGCATAATTAAATATTTAAATCGCTTCTCTTTTCTTCTTGTATGAGGTATACTGATGAGATTTCTATGTTGAGGAAGAGCCCTAGATACAAGTATGCGCGGATCGTTCTCGACTCTTTATTGAACAGGCAGGTCCCTGATGAGAAGATCCTTAAGAAGCTTTACAAGAATCCTTATAAGAAGATCATAGAGTTCTCACAAAGATTCATACAAGAAGATTATGGTGCTCCTAGGGAGCATGACATGGATGCGCCTACATTGATAAGCGATGCAAGGGTTGCTGTCGCTAAGGACAGGAATTTCCAGGCGATGCATCATGAATTGTTAGATTTCAAGGTCCCTGAAAAAAAGCATCTAGAAAAGTTCTTCGGGAAGTATGCAGATTCTGTGGCGCTCTCTTATAAGTTGTTCATCCAGCAGAAAAAGATACGTAAGTCTGGGATAAGCATGACATGCCATCATAATAGGGTCGCATGCACGTTCTTTGAATTGAACAAGGACAATCCTGAAATAAGATGGTATGCGTCTGTTGCAGCATTGCATGATTTCATTGAGGACCTGATGTATAACCTCAAGGATGAGGAAGGGAACAGGTACACTATCGCAAATTACCAAGAATTCTTGGATAAGATGATCCCTAAGGAATTGCAGGATCCCGTCAAGCTGTTGACTAATCATTATGACATGATATTGAAGTATGTAGATTATCATCTTGATCGTCGTGGTAAGAGGTTCAACAAGGACAATGTCTTGGAATTCTTGAAATCATTGGATTATCAGACATATACTCAATTGAAGGATTTCATAATAAAGACAATAAATGTGATAGAGTCCTCGCCATATGAAGAGACTTCAAGCAAGGATTATCTTGAAGATATAAAATGGAAATGCTATACTGGATTGTATATCCCTGAAATAGTCAAGATGAGTTATGAGGATAAGGCTCATCTCGTATTGTTGATAAAGATTGTCGATCTCTCTGACAATAATCATGGTCTTGACAGCATGGACCAGACAAGCAAGATAAAGAACATACGTAAGTCTGTGATAACCTCTGACTTGATTGCTGGACTGGAAAGCGGGCGCCTGCTTTCGCCTTATATAAGAGAGATAAGGGAGGATGCGCTTGTTAAGGCAGAATATTTTGTTCTGAAGGACTTGATGCATCAGGAGTCCTGTCAGGACTTCTTCGTTGATGCGCTTGTCAAGATCCATAGGATGAAGGATGTTTTCTTCGTGCAGAAATAAGCACGAATTGTCACTAATTGTCACTTATAAGTGATTACAAAAACGAAAACTTTATAAATAAGTACTTCTATACATACTTTATACATAACTACTGTAAAGTGAATAATTAAAAAAACAAAGGGGTGTATACTATGGTTTTAGAAAAACTATTGACGACGGCTCAAATAATGAAGGCATTATCAGGTCAGCCTGATACGGCAGTTTTGCAGGAAAAAGCGATCGCTGCGAATGATTCTACAAAGACGGTGCAATACGAGGAGACTTCTGAGAACAAGCATGAGACTATACTTAAGTTGAATTCGGAAGTGAAAACAGGGAATTGCACTACACTAATGAGCCCTGTGAATAGGACTGAAGCGACTATAACAACAGGGAGCACAGATATCGGTGTTACATATGATAGGAAAGACAAGAAAGATGTAGGAAGGCTCTCATTGACAAACAAGAGCAAAGGAATCAATTTTTATAGGGTCGGAGATGGAAATAAAGACGACGTATTCTACTCAGAGCTATGGAAATCAATAGCGTTAGGAGACAACACCTTGTTGCTAGATGGAGGGTTCGGCCATGGAAAGATGACTGCTCCACAATATTTCGGTTTTGTAAAATTTTCTAATAAGAAATCATCTGTAGGAGTGCAATTCTTCAATACAGGCAAGGAATTGCTGGACCTTAATAGCATGCCTAATACTTCTCTTTATTTTTATGCAGGAAAAGATATTGGAAATGTTGCAGACATTGGAGAAATTTATCTTGGCATAGGGAAAAGCACAAACAAGCTCGTTGGCGTAACTGGAGTGAAGGGAAATAAAGATTTCGGGATGTTGAATTACTTCCTTATTAATAATAATATGTCCTGGGAGGTAAAATCTCTTATTAGCTTCAAAGATGCCAATAGCGGAGTATATAACAAAGATTTCATGGAATATGTCGGAGAAATATTCTCATTGGACCCGTTCTTCATGCCAAATTTCACGAAGACACAGAAAGGGGAAATCGGAGCAAAAATCACCGCCAAAGGAAACCTTAGTCAGACAGAATTAGAGTTATTGGTCGGCTCATATAACGCAGTATTGCCTTTCAGTATAGGTGTGAACAATCTCTCTAAGGATGGGAAAAACAATTCGAATATTGTATTAGAAGCGTTCAAGGACTTCAACATATTAGGCATCGGAGGATATGTTGAGGCAAGATACAATGCACGGACAGGAGAGATAAACGGCTATCTTGTGACTAAGTTCGATATTAACCTCACAAAATAATGCTCAAGAC
Organism: uncultured Methanosarcinales archaeon; assembly: GCA_964591655.1. Classification (GTDB taxonomy): domain Archaea; phylum Nanobdellota; class Nanobdellia; order Woesearchaeales; family UBA9642; genus UBA9642. The sequence continues at coordinate 6,201 of CAZQDS010000011.1, read as the reverse complement.
ATAAAATGAACAAGCAATACACTCTTACGAAGAAGATCGCGAAGCACGGATCTCAGTCTATCATAGTCATACCTAGGATCCTTGAGAAGGATTTGAGGCCGAAGACGATCGTCAAGGTGACTATCGATATCTTGGAGGAGGCTCATGAAGAAGCGTAAATCCACACGGGATATTGAACATATGGTGAGAGATTCTGATCATAACATTTCAGAGATAGCGAAGAGAGAGAATACTGTTGAGAAATATCTTTCAGATAAATATACTGATGTCATTTATTGGGACACTCCTGGTCCTAGAATAAATTTTAAAGTGCTATGGGGTCCTAGTGGAGAGGAAAGGATAGCAAAGACTGATGGTTCTACAAATAATCCTAGGGCAAGCAGGCACATGTCCAGAGGATGTGATACTGTGAATGAGTGGATTATTATGTCCTCATTCGATGAGTCTGAGCTTTTTCACATAAACCCTATTTTAGATTATTTTGAGGCAGAGGAAGATGGCAAGAAAGTCATGATCACTATAGAGAAATTCAGGAAAGGATATGTTTCACTTGATACATATCTTAAAGCCAATGGTGCATTGGACAATAGGACTTCAGAAATAATATTCAGCAAATACTTGAGGGCAGAGACATTCTTGATGAAGAAGATGGGGTTGTTCCATAGGGACCATAAAGCATCAAACATGCTTGTCAGGATTAATGATACCATAGATTTTTGGCTTATAGACTTCACGAATGCGACGAAGATGGACAAGTTGACAGAAAAGTATATGCCTACAGTGGGCGGGCATTTCATAACTGATCCATTGCTGATAGGGAAATTCACAGGCAAGGAGAAAAAATATAATCTACAGTCAGAGATATATGGAATGGGTGTAGAATTCTATCATATGCTTACAGGAAATTATGCGTTCGAATTCGACGGGGATAAAGGAACAGCAGTTCATCTTGAGTCAGGAGAAAATGTTCTTGATGAAGTAGGAAGAATTAATTATAATAAATATGAAAAACTTTTGAATAATTCATTGCATAAGCTTAAGGGCGACAAGAAGAAATGGAGGCCTTTCTTAGAGAAATTGATTACCACAGATGAAGGAAACAAGATACGAAAAAGATGTTTACTTCGATCTTTTCAAAGATAAAGCAGACGATTTTGATATGGAGGATTATTATCTAGATAAGATTGATAGAGAGATGTTGGCCGATACCTTAGATGATATAGTTATTAATGAAGATATTGATGAACAATATTTTGAGGTTTAAAGAATATTTTATAACTATATCTTAAAAACAACTGTCTTTATTATTGGCACTAGAACCAATATGAGAAGTACAATGAATGTTATTAGGCTTATTCTCATCCATAGCTTTGTCCCTTTCTCTTTGCCTTTCATGTCAACTAGTGTTGTTTGAAGCATTCGTCCGCCATCAACTGGACCTAATGGCAACAGGTTAGCTAATCCGATCCCCATGCTTAATATGAATATCCATTGCAATAATGCGTATTCTGTGAATGATTGTGCATAAGGATTAGAGAATAATGTAAGTATCGCATATGGCACCTTATATTTGTCTGATTTCAATTCGTGCCCTAATGATGGGCCTAAAACTCCGATATATCCTTTGCTTGGATTGTCAGGATGAGGACCGGTTATCAATTTGACTTCTGAATCAGCATTAGAAAACGTCAATGTTTGATTTGGTGATAAGCATTGCACCGTATTTGTGAAATCTTCAGCAGTCCTTATCTCTTCACCGTTTATGCGCGTGTAAACTACATTAGGCTGAAGGCCGAATGCTGCTCCAGGCTGATTCTCTTGTATCTCATTAAAAGATACCCCGTTGATTGTTGTCATTGACATGATCAATGGATTGAATATCAATGTCATTATTAGGAATATTATTGCGCATAATATTACATTAAAGAACGGTCCTGATGCAAACATCGAGACTTGTACAGGAGAGGGGCTTTTGAGTATCTTCTTCTCATCCGGCTCAACGAATGCTCCAGGCAATGGGCCGAAGAATACCAATCCTGTCGCCTTTACAGGTATACCATGAGCGCGAGCAACTATTCCGTGACCGAACTCATGGAATAGTATTACTATGAACAATGCGATTATCCCATACCAGAATGGGACAAATATTGGGCTTCCAGGAATCTGCACTCCAGGAATTACAAGAGACATGGTTGGCGGCGCTGCCGGAACAAACAATAACTCGTATAATCCTTTCACAAAGAATCCTAAGATTGTTATCATCCCTACAAATCCTATACCGATTGCAGAGTATCCAAGAACTTTGACAAACTCTTTGTTCTTATCAGCAAACTTATCTATGAATTTGATGCCGAACTTTGTCCTATATATCAATATGAACTTGCTCTCTACCTGCCATTTCTTCCTATTGATATAGATCAACAATGCGATTATGATATAGAATAGAAGAACCCATTTATACTGTAAAATCCATTCAACAACTGCCATGTTTAGAACCTAAGCTGAAACTTTATAAATTTTATTATAAAAAAACTTATTTCTTCCTTACAGGCCTTAATGCCTTGCCATTGCATTTCCTGCATTTGACTGCTTTAGCAATGACTTTCATATTGTCAGATCTTATTTTAGTCTTGCAATTCCTGCAGACGAAAACATTCTTGTACATCCTTACTTGTGCTTCTGGAAATTTAACCATTTTAATCACTCAGCTTTTACCTGTTTCATTACCTTATCATTAAGTATTACCCAATATAATATGTTTGAGCCTTCCTTGCATGTGTCCTTGAGTTCTTCTGGAATCTTCAAGTCGAATGTCTCGAAACTTTCGGAGTCCATGACATTTGCTGTGTCTCCGACAATGCTCAACACTTGAGCCGTCTTCTTCTCGATTATTGGAACGTCAATATTATCGTGACCAGGCATTACGACTTCTCTCTTCTTGCCATCAATCATGCCTACAGCGACAAGCCTTACTTTAGCATGCCCATGCTTTCCAGGCCTTGAAGTTGAAGTTTCTGAAACGATGCTAGCCACACCGTCTATAACTACATAATTGCCTTTTGATAATGTTGCCACGCTTTTTGGTACTGTTTCTCCCATAAAATCACCATATATATTATAGACAAAAGGAAATTTGGGTCATTTATAAATCTTTTGGGTATATATTATTAAGCATTATATAAAGAATTGAGCTTAAGTGCGACCTTAGTAAAGCTCTTCTTGACACCTTCCATGTCCTCTGTTTGCGCTATATCCTCAAGGTCCCGCTTGTTATATATCATGAATGGCTTCTGTGACGCGAACAGCATCCCGAATTCAAGAAGACTCCCTTTTGAGATTTTTCCTTCTTCTATCTTGAATCTCATATGATAAACGCCATTCTCTTTGTCTATATTGTTTTTTACTGACATCAATTCATTGAAATATACATCATCCGAAGAATGTCCCGTCTTATATAACAATGCTTTAAGCACATCATCTTCTAATGTCTTATCGATATGCTCATGATTTCCAAGGATGATTTTCTTGTCATGCAACAATGCCATCCCGAAATCGAATGATGTCCCCCTGCTCGCAGCATCAAAGATAACATGTACTTCTCCACAATCATTTATCACTAGATGCATTGTATTGCATATTATCAATCCCCCTGTCGGGTCAATCTGATATGTGTGTATCTGCGGATTGTAGAATGCTTTATCCGTGTACTCTTTTTTTGCCACATGCTCTGCTATTTGATTATTTATATTTTCATTAGTCTCGTTCACTGGCAGAATCAGAGTTACTCTTCTATCTTTTGGTGTATTGTACCAGTCCATGACCTGTTGCTGGTTTTCCGGGTTGAATCTTACATGCCTAAAATCATCCATACCACTCTAGAATGGTTAATATTTTATAAATTTTCCTATGAGAATCATACTTTTATAGTCTTTATTTTTCCTTTAAAATCAGGTATGTCCTTGATTGTCTTGACCCTCTTCTTTATTATAGAAGGCAGCTTCTTGTATATCTTATATGGGAACTGGTTCTGGTCATGTGACATGTTTATGGCAACCAATAATTTATCCTTCCCAAGCATGGTCTTTTGCGGGTGGAATGTCAAGAAGACTTTGGAAGCCAATCTTGTATCGTCATCCATGACACAATAAAGATTATAAGTGTTGTTCTGCATCTCAATGTCTTCAATATACGTGAAATTAGAATCCTTAGCCAAAAAATTTATCTCCTCATTTAGTCCATTGAATACCTTAGCTAACAATTCTGCAGTAGAATAAAGGCTTCCATCGACATCATGAACATATCTATCCATAAAAATATTAAAAAATAGGTGGTTAATAAACTTTATTGAATTATCACCAGAATTTCCATCTCTTGAATTTCTTCTTCCTTAGCCAGTTTGTCAATTCCTGCTCTGCTGTCTCGCCGAATTTCCTCTCATCATCCCGGAATGCCTTAGTGTGTGAGCGATGTCTTCCGTCTTTTACATTAAAAGAATGTTTCTTATGCAGTAATTCATGATACATCACATAATCCAGTATGTGAAGTTCTTCATCCGGCAGATCCTGGAATATCGTGCTTATGTGTATTGTATCACTAGAATATTCATAGCTTCCTAGCTTATGGAATGATTCTGATGCAAAGACAAGGTTCGGCTTGTCCATCAATCCATTGAACATGCGCTCATTTACCCTGTGGAAGCTTTCTTCAAGCTCTGGCTCATGAGTGTGTTTTTTCGCATATTTTGAAAGCCCTTTCATGAAATTCTCATAAAGCTCCATCTGAGAAGTCTTCTTTCTCTTCAACTTCAATATCTTCACTATAAGGCTTTGCAGCAATCCTATCTGTATATCATCATCAATCCTTCTCCACTCTCTAGAAAGATTGAATTCTACTTTATCATGATTATATTTCGCATTTGCATTATATCCCTTGAAATGACCAGAATACTTCACTATATGCGCTCTTCCATCCTCGACTTCTAATCCCTTGAATGCCCTCTCAGCAAGAATGTTCATGGGAAACATGACACGGAAACAGTTTAAGAATTTTGTGGAAATCTCCAAAAACTTTATATATCAATTGTATATACAAATGATATATAGGTGTTTTTTATGGGAGATCTGGTGCATATAAGATTAGATGCTAAGATGCGGAAAGAGATTAAACAGGCAGTCAAAGATACCATGTTCAGTAGTGAGTCAGAATTTATAAGGGATGCGATAAGAAGGAATATAGAGAATTATAAGAAAATAAGGATTCTGGAATCCTTTAGGAATACTGTCCCGCAAAGGAATAGTAAGGCAAAAATCCCTTCAGATATCTTCAGGGAGTTTGGTCTCGAATAGTCCTCTGTAATCTTTGACGTTGCTTGTGATTATATAGTCTGCACCTGCTTTTCCTGCCAGCATTATGTGCAATGCATCGCTGTAATGTGTATAAATGTTTTTAGCCATATAAATATCCTGCTCCTCAGTTGATACCTTAATTATCTTAGGCCTTAATGTTTCAAAAAACATCTTGACATTGCCAGGCTCAACATAATGAATTAATTCTTTGAAGATGTGGTCAGAAATTATTATTTGGAATTTGCATCCGAAGGCTTTTTTGAATATTCTGAATGCATGTTTATCTTTTCTTCTATCCAAGAAAAAATCAAGATAAACATTCGTATCTAGATACAATTTCATGAAGAAAAGAACGTTTTATCTTTAATAAAGCCTCTCCGGTTTTTTTCGGAAACATTTCGACATTTTCGAAAACTATTCCCCATGCACTTCGTATCTTAATATTGCTGCTATCTTTCCTATCTCTTTCAATTGAACACCTTCACGTGTTTCCACACTTACGATGAAGACGTTAGTTGACATCTTCTCGGCTTCTTCCGTGAATTGGTCAATAACTTCATCTTCTAAAGATTCAGAAAGCAATACTGTATCGACTGCGCCCATCTTTATCTTGTTCATGACATCATCTTTCCCGTATGCCGCCTTTGCAGGTGTCTTCCCTAGCGTATCGAAGAATTTACCCATTATCTTTTTCTCTTCAGCAATATCCTCATTCGCAAGCACATCTTCTGACTTTTCCACAAGTTCCTGGAGTCCGAAATCTCCAGTATAGCTCAGGTCTTTGATTGTCAATATCTTGTTTTTCACTTCTGTAGTTATGAAGTTTCCATCAACAAATTCATACTTTGTAGGACCG
>CAZQDS010000010.1:0-23130 GCA_964591655.1 uncultured Methanosarcinales archaeon | reverse complement strand
ATCACGGACTATCACATCATAATTATGTTTTTCTAGCTCTTTCTTTATCCACGGGAACCAATTCTCTTTACTATGGCCCATTGTTCCATGTAATACCAAAACAGTTTTTTTCTTTAATGGCTGAATAACGATTTTCACCGGTATCCCATACTTCTTTGCGAATTCGAAATCGCGTTGGTCATGTGCTGGGACTGCCATTATTGACCCTGTAGCATAGTCTGCGACTACGAAGTTCGCTGCATACAATGGGACTTTCTCATTGTTCAATGGGTTTATGACGTATCGTCCTGTGAACACTCCATTCTTCTCTAAGAATGATGTGTCTTCTTTTGCCTCTGCATCCTGCACTTCCTTGATGAATTTCAGTACAGTATTCTTATAAGGCTCATGCACCAATCCCATTAATTTAGGATGGTTCAATGCAATGACCATGAATGTAACACCATAGATGGTGTCTGGACGAGTAGTATAAATCGGGAAATCTGTCCCGTCATCGAGCTTGAAATGCACCATCAATCCATGGCTTTTGCCTATCCAATTCTCCTGGATTGTCTTTATCTTTTCGCTCCATCCAAGATTCTTTATGTCATTAAGCAATTCCTCTGTATATGCTGTCGTCTTGAAGAACCATTGGTCGAGCTCTTTCTGCACCACTTCATTCTCGCATCTCCAACATTTTCCATTTTCAACTTCTTCATTGGCTAGAACTGTGTTGCAGTTCAGGCAGAAATTGACAGGCGCTTTTTTCCTGTACACTAATCCTTTTTCATAGAATTTTATGAAGAAATACTGGTTCCACTTATAATACTCGGGCCGATGGGTCGCGATCATCCTTGACCAATCATAGCTCAAGCCGAGCTTTTTCATATACTCCGTTATTTTATTGATAGAATCTTCTGTATATTCTCTTGGATGTATCTTCTGCTTCTTTGCCGCATTCTCTGCAGGCAAACCAAAAGAATCATAACCCATAGGATAAAGGACATTATTGCCATTAAGCCTCTTGAATCTTGCTATTGCGTCACCGATAGAATAATTCCTCACATGCCCCATGTGCAAGAAGCTTGCCGAAGGATATGGGAACATCTCAAGACAATAGAACTTCTTCTTATGATTGTCTTCCTTGACCTTGAAGACTTCGTCCTCTTCCCATCTCTTCTGCCATTTATCCTGTATGGCCTTGAAATCTGGCATGATATATTGGATGAATACCGGGTTTTTAAATATTGCTGTAGATAATGAACATTAATCAATTACCTTTTTAAATCACTCTATAATAGTGAATTGATGAGTGATTTTTTGATCAGCAACGGTAAAGGGATAGAATCAGTAATAACGACATTCTCTAACAATGGAAAGAATGTCAAGCTTTTTCCGATGATACACTTCGGATTAAGATCATTTTACGAGAAAATAACCTCTGATGCTAAAAAATTGGATGTTGTATTGTATGAGAATTTTGACAGCAATAAAGGAGATGAAAATTTCTACATGTCCCTGATGACACGAAGATATCCTGGCGATTATAATTTCACGATGCCGGAAGTTTTGACGATGGCGACATCGCTTTTCCACTCCACTTTTGCTAGGGTTTTTGGCCTTTCTGATCAATCTATTGAGCAGATAGATTATGATGAAATACATAATTTCCATATAGCAGACGTCGAATGTACTGATGAAAAAATTGACGATTATTACATGAAAAACAATGATGGGAAAGAAGATATATTCCTCAACAACATCGCATGGATACTATATCATATACATCTTATAGAGTTTACAGATATGATATCTCCTAAAGGAGAAAATTCTGCGCTGATGAATGTCTATAACAATACAATTGGCTCTTTTTTAGACAAATCTGAATTTTCGGACATGATAGCATTTTCTGATGAAAGAGAGAAGCAGGTTATTGATTCATTGAGAAAATTTTCCGATAAGGGCAATAATATAGGAATAATTTATGGCGCCGCCCATATGGATTTTTTTGCCGATTACCTAAAAAAGAACGGTTATAATGTTTCTTCTAAAGAGAATTTCCTTGCAATCCCGAATATACCTCCGCGCTTTTCAAGAGAAAAGGCTTGATTTGGTAGCGGTTGCTGTATGGACCTAATATGATTGTTGAGAAGGAATATTTTTTGGATAATATATCGGCTAGCATCATTTTGCCAACTATCGATTCATTTTCGTCATCATTGATTATTTTTTTCAGATCGATATTTTCTATACTATTGACCATATCATCGATGTTATTTAGAGCAATTTATTTCTTACGGCAGGAAATCCGATTATTTTACGACTTATTTCGGAAGATATCCGAAAAACACCAAATTCCGAAATATTAATAAAAAAACATGACATTCTTTATTCATGAAATATGCATTATCTATTGTTGTGCTTCTTGTTTTGATTACGGCATGCACCCCCAAAACAGCGACTTTAGATGATGCCAGGCAGATTGCTGTAAATAGGATAATGACTGATGATAATTATGTGCAGAATGATGGTTATGATTTCAAGGAGTTAGAAGCAAAAACACTTGATTGTGAGGGATGTTTCGCATTCAGGTATGAATATAAGATAAATCAAGAATATTCACCCGGCTTCGATGGATATGTCGTTGATGTAACCATGAAGAATGATATAATTACGAGTGTATTGTTCGCTGAATTAAGATTGACGCCTGCAGACAACACGACGCCTATAGTTGACCGCTTCGATGAATTCTGCGAGAACAAATGTGGCGATGGCTTCTGCAATGATGTGGTATGTCAGGACGTCGATTGCACATGTGAAGAATCTAAAGATACTTGTCCTGAAGACTGTGGGACTATAGGAACAGGTGGGCCGACTCAATATGGCGTGTGTGGAGATGAAGTGTGTGACTATGGAGAAAATACGTCATCTTATCCATATTATTGTCCTGAAGACTGCTGAGGAGATATTGTTCTACAAAGAAAATAACTTTATAAAAGTAATAATAATTATATGGAGTATGGATAGCGCATATAATAAAAATTTATCAAATGAATGGATTGATTGGGTAGAGACTTCTAATTCTAATGGAACAAGAGAAAAAGAGATATTCCCTTATATAAAGAAGTGGCTTATAAAAAATAAACCAAAAATTGTCGCAGATATAGGTTGCGGGCAGGGTGATTGCTCAAAAATAATCGACAAGAACATACGTTATATTGGTATAGATCCATCTTCAACTCTTATAGAAAGGGCAAACAAAATATATTCTTCTGTGAATAGGGAATTCAAGGGAGGAAATGCATATGATATTCCATTAGTGGAGAATTCAGTTGATGCTATCATGTCAATATGGGTATGGTCTCACTTGGATAATCTTGATTTGGCTGCAAAGCAGATGTATTCTGTCCTAAAACCAAGTGGAAAATTTCTTATAATAACTGCAAACCCGGAGACGTATGATGAGAGAAAGACGTTCTACAAAGAGTATCATATCAAGGACGATTTGTTGACTGGTAATTTTGACCTCGGAAACGGAAAGACTCTAACAAACACCACGTTATATCTTCATAGCACCAAACAGATTGAAGATTCTTTAAAAAATAACGGGTTTACTATTCAATCTATAGATAGAATGGGTCAAGCAGGGACGAGTGATAAAGGGTTATACTTAGTTATAGAAGGATATAAGTAAATAAATGGTATATAAAAAATAAAGCACTATCAAAAATTCCTCAGAATTTCTTAAACCGTGCTGACGTATCTATCAAATCAACATGTCCTAAGAACAATGCCCTGCAGCAGTATCTTTCAAGGCCGAGATCATCCATTACCTTCTTCTTGTCTTCGCCTTTCTTTATCCTTTCATTGTATTCTTCCCATAGATGTGCTACTGGTTTTCCGCAAGAAAAGCATCGTATTGGTATGATCATTTTGTTTCACCTAAAAAATATATTAAAGACACTTCTACCTGTATGAAGTCTGTGTCTTTGCCCTTGCCTGGCCATGATGGTTCGGCTTGGCTGACTCTTTGACTCTTATGTCTGCCACTAATAACTGCCTGTCATAACTCAAATAAACTTCCTTAAGCCTCGGACTATACTGCACTAATGCCCTGCTGATTGCAAGCCTTACCGCATCAGCTTGTGTTATTATCCCGCCGCCCCTTACTATCACGTCAATATCAACTTTTGATGCGACGTCATTGGCTAAAATCAATGGTTCCATCATTTTAAGTCTTGCAAAATCTGGAGTGAAAACTTTAATATTGATATTATTGACCTTGACTGTCCCTTTACCCTCTTTCAATGTCGCCTTGGCAACACTTTGTTTCCTTCTCCCTGACGTGATTATGTTCTTCATAATTTAGCACCCATCAATTTGCTTAACTCTCCAACTTTCATGTATTTAAGGTTCGGCACTTTCTTAACGTGAGCTGATTCTATGGTGATGTGTTTCACATTCTTGAACTCATCAGGCAGTCCGACATAGCATAATACTCTCGAATATGCCTGTGCACCTCTTGCAGTCTTATGCGGAAGCATCCCCCTGATTATTCTCCTGACATACCTGTCAGGCATCCTGAAGTAGAATGGTCCCTTGCTCCAAGTCCCTTGGACTCTCCGTCTATGGTTCTCCTTGTTAAGGAATGGCTTGCTTCCTGTGATAAGCATCTGCTCGCAATTGACTATCCTTATGGTCTCTCCAAGTAATGCTTTCTTGGCAGCAAATGTTGCAGCCCTTCCAACAATCAGGTCCTTTCCGTCTATTACTATCATTTTTTTACCTTTTAACCTATGATTTTGATGTTCTTTCCGTTAGGATATTTCTTCATAGCCTCTTCAATAGATAATATTGAAGCCTTGCCGTTCGTCTTGTCTAAGACATTTCTCGAATATGAATATGCTATTATAGTCACTTTCTTGTTCAATTCTCCTCCTGAAAGGAGCTTTCCAGGAACGATGACTACGTCATTATCCTTGACGTTATTCTCTATCTTTGAAAGATTGACCACTCTATGCTGCCTTGTAGGCCTCTCTAATTCAAGAGCGATCCTTTTCCAAATATTGCTTTTATGCTCTATGGATTGCTTCTTCAAACTACTTATGAGTTCCTTCAACCTTTCGTTCTTGTGTTCTAGTGTCATTTTATTTATGTTGAATCGTTATGCGAGGAGTAGGATTTGAACCCACGAACCCACTAAGGGACAAGCTATTTACACGAGTAAATTCCAGGAAAGGAACTTTTCTCGTACCTTAGGCTTGCGCGATTGACCACTCCGCCATCCTCGCACGATATCATGAACTACTCGAGGGCCTTTACCAGGTCGGTAAATTCTTCGAGCTGTTTATCATAAACATCAATAGCCTTAAGCACTATCTCCTTAGGGTTCAATTGACCCCATGATTCGACTGTGAATATGAATTCGTCCTTGTCCGGATCAGGCATCTTGTAAAATATCAATCCAGGACACCATTTTGAATGGATCTTCCCTTGCCCTAAGATTGCTGTAGCCTCAAACTCAAGCTCTTGGCCTTCAAGCAATTTCACTATAGGGATCTTGTTGAATACTGGTTTTATTGCAGGATCCTTGCTCTTCAAATCTGAAGTGTAGACAGTCCCTGGACCTGCAGCTTTAAGTATTAGCTTCACTTGGCAGGATGCGCATCCTGCACCCTTGCATTTACACTCATTAGGCATGTCATAACTCTTCAAGTCAGTAGTCAATGGTATGAGTCCGAGCCTGTGTGCCAATACTTCATCATAAAGTATCGAGCTGTTTTTCCTGAACTCGACATCCTCGATTGCCATCACTGGAACTTCAAAACCCATCAATCTCCTCAACGTGTTTGCATATGCGATATCCACTCCAGTCAATGAAAAAACAATCCTGTTCTTCTTTTCCTGGTTTTCAAGGAGCTTTATTTCCATTTTGATTATACCTGATTATAATATCCTGTGTGGAAGCATTATACTCTTCTGCCTCTCTTTCCGCCTTTCTTCCTGCAAGTATCGTGTGGAATAGGAGTCACTTCTTCGATTGATCCTATCCTCAATCCCATCCTTGACAATGCCCTTACTGCTGCCTGTGCGCCCGGACCTGGATTGTTTGGGCCATTATGTCCGCCTGGCGCCCTGATCTTCACATGTATACCGGTCAATCCTTTTTCTATTGCCTGCTCTGCAGCGTTCTTCGCAGCCATGATTGCTGCTGTAGGGCTTGATTCAAGCCTGTGTGATTTTACAACTTGGCCTCCAGATGATCTTGCTAAAGTCTCTGTGCCTGTTATGTCTGTAATATGAATTATAGTATTGTTGTATGAACTGAAAATGTAACATATTCCCCATTTTGTATTGTCGTCCCTATTCATCTTCTACCTTTGAAATCCTTTTTTTTATCCATAATTCTTGGTTTCCTCTTTGTCGCTTCCTTGGTCCTTTCTGGATGATCCTGGCTATAGAATGGACTCTTCGGGCTTATCTCTATATTGCTCTCCTCTGAAACCTTCACAAGATATGATGGGCTGGAAATTATCTTGTTATTTATCAACACGTGCCTATGAGTTATCATCTGTCTTGCCTGTTTCATTGTCTTTGAAAATCCTTTCTTGAAGACCAATGTCTGCAATCTCCTGTCAAGAACGTTCTTTAGGGTTATCCCAAGTATCGCGTCCGATGATTCCTGTTCGATAAGCTTGTATCCTTTTAATTTCTGCAATAAGTTATTCATCTCTTTTTTCGATTGCGCAGATGTTGAGCTTGATAATGTCTTGGCCTGGTTCTTATATGATTCTAATTTAGAGACTGTCTTCCATAATTCTGTCTTCTGTGGTATGCCGTACTCTTTGCATATCTTATTCTCTTCCTCAATCCTTGCAATCCTCCAAGGATGTGCAGGCTTCGAATACTTCTTCCTGATTTTCTTTATGTCTCCCATCTTTAATTAGTCTTAGGCTTTGCTACTGCCTTCTTGACGACCCCTAATGATACTTTACCCTTATTTCTCCTGAAATTTGATTTAGTCCTTTGTCCCCTGACTGTCAATCCCCAAGTATGCCTCAATCCCTTGTATGACTTGACTTTCTTCATCCTCTTTATGTCTGCATCCTTCGAAAGATCAAGCTCTGTATTTATCAAATGCATATCCTGTCCTGTCTCATAATCCTTTCTCCTGTTGATGAGCCATGTCGGACAATTGTATTTTGCCGGATTTTTTATAACATCTTCTAGCCTTAATACTTCTGCTTCTGTCAATTCACCGGCTATCTTCTTCGGCTCTACTTTTGCTGAGTAGCATATGAAATTTGAGAACATGAAACTGATGCCTTTTATCTTATGGAGTGCCATGTGTATCTGTTTCTCTCCTTTAAGATCGGTATTCGCAACTCTTACGATATGCCTGAAATTTTCGCTTTGCTTATTTTCTTGCTTCATTTTTATGATGCCAAAGTGCTTAGAGAACATAATACAACCCTAAGGACGCTCTCTATGAACTCGGGCTATAATTAAGGGGAAATTTAGGTCATTTATAAAGCATTCGGTTTTACTGAATGCCTAAAATGTTAATTTTAGGAGCATTCGGTTTTACTGAATGCCTAAAATGTTAATTTTAGGAGCATTCGGTTTTACTGAATGCCTAAAACGTGAGTTTTAGGAGCATTCGGTTCTGCCTAGATGTCCTAAAAGAATGTCTTGATAATTATTCGATTTTTACTCTAGGAGTTTTAAGACTGTTTTTGTGTCAAAGAAATCATCGATTGACATCTTAATGTTTTGATGCATCGATAAGCTGGTTGGAGATTTTTTTAGGATGGTCTGATTTGTAGATAGATTGTTCCTGAGCAGATATATTTGTTTAGTATCAAGGAATGGCTCTAAAGAAAAGAATCCGTAAAGAGTGTTATTATCTATAAGAAACCTTTGATTAACCTTTTCCAGTAATGCTTTCGCCCTATCTTCACCTTCTAACTCTTTATCCACTACATCAAATATCTCTGGAGGGATATCGATATTTTTTATTTTGTTTATAGAAAACTCTTTGATTTCGAAAAGTGAATATTTGTAATCCTGTTCGAGCGCTATTATATACCCTTTAGAATCTCCTCGGAACATCGCCTTGAGTGTCTTTATAGGCAAATCTTCATTTGTTATTCTTTTTTTATATTGGCTCATAGAATCCAGATTTATGAATGTAATATACTTGAAATTATTTTTTCTGTCCAGTCCCGTTTCGTTGAATCCTATGATCAATCTGTTGTCTTGTAAACAGGAAAGAAAACCTTTTTCATAGAACATGCCGAATTCTTTACCTAAATATCTTCCTTCTTGATCAAAATCCATGTCATATGTTTTCCAGTCATGCTTTAGAGTTTGCAGATTTACCTTTTCAATGTTAAAATCATCGAAATCATCAAACGCAACATGCGACGAATATTGGTGGACAAAGAATAAATTGTTCTGATAAAAATGGAAATCCGTTATATCTGGGAACATCCTTCCCTCAGTAGTTGAACTCAACCCTAAGTCTATATCAAAATTTTTATCTTTCTTAGATATAGATATTTTGCCGCTCATTGTGTTTATTCTGACCCTTGCGTCATTACCTGGGGCGCATAATTCGTATATCTTTGTCCCGAAAATGGGCTGATAGTTTTGTTCTATTTGAAAATTATCTATAGAAACATTTTGGCTCAAACTGATATTAGCTTCTAGGCTCATCACTTCAGAATAGTTAATATTTTTATAAACTTATCTTTTTCATATTAAAAGGGCGACCGGTGAGATTTGAACTCACCCGAGAAGATCCACAGTCTCCTATGCTGCCAGGCTACATCACGGCCGCCATTAGAATGATAAGAACGTATTATTATTTAAAAAGATTTAGAATTATTGTCATTAACGTTTTCAAATCGATATAAATTCATGCGTGCAACAGATGTTGCTTTTTCCAGTAAAATGAATGCAGTATGTGTCCTATCTATAGGTTTTCCTGATGAGCGTTTCACCTCAAATTCTATCCTGTCTTCAAGAACTGTGGGTGTTATCCCATTAAATTCTAGGTCATACTCTCTTTTTTCATCTATGTGAATTATCGGGACTGTCACTTCTAGAGTCTCTTTCTGAAAATTTAATGTTGGTAAGTGACTTGTTTCTATGCCGTATGTCGAGTATATTGTTTTTATTGCTCTTAATCCATATTCTGCCATCAATAATCCTATTGATGGAATCCCTCCATTATGCATACCTGTTTGAAGGAACGATAATCTTTCTTCAATATTTAGCTGTGTCGCGTATAATGGTATGTTTGAATAGATTAGGATTCCTGCCTGGTACGCGTTTGGCGCTATGACGACAGGGGTTTTTATATCTGTGAATCTTTTGATATTCGTCTCTTGCTCATGTTTTTTTACGAGTTCCTTAAAAGGAAATTTATCACGGAATTTTTTGTCAAGTATATCTAAAGAGTCTCTTTCTTTTCTTATTTCTACTGTTTCAGCATCATCAGCATCAGGATTATATACCTGAGTCAGTATGCTAAAATTATATGCGCACCATTTTAAATCTTTAGAATAGAATATCGAGGGATACCTTTCATGTCTTTTGTTTTCATCCATGAGTAGGGTATTTACTGCTTGTTTATATCTTTTGCTAAAAAAATAAAAAAGCTAAAAAATAAAAAGATTTACTTCTTCTTGTCTTTTCTTGCATTCAATGCTAGTGCAACTATCCCAAGCACCACGAATGCCCAGCTAAGCGGCACAAGCAATCCTAGCTGGTCCTTGGCCAATATAAGGAATAATACTGTTATTATCATGAATATCCCTAGCGTGACTGCGACTATGGATACGAATGTATTTTCCTTTTTCTCATCTTTTCCTGGCATGGTATCACCTTCAGTATATTTTTTTATATCTTATACATCAAAATTTATATATCCTTCGGTTTTTGAGATAATATGGATGGATATAACCTAGACCAATCTGGTCAACATTACATGATTGATAAGAAACTTATCAAATATATCGTCGATGAGGCAATGCTGCTGCCTGATGATGTCGTCCTGGAGATAGGATGCGGCCATGGGGAATTGACGAAGGAGATTGCGAAGAAGTGCAAGGTTGTCGCTGTAGATATAGAAGATAATAAGATACATGGAAAAAACGTGATATTTGTCAAGGGAAACATTCTTGAGATATTTCTTGGATTGCATGAAGAATACGGTTTCAACAAGATTGTCGCGAATATCCCTTATAATATCTCTGAGCCATTGATGAGGTTATTGTTCAAGGTGAATATAGAGACAACATTGCTGACTGTGGGGAAGAGTTTTTCTGAAATCATTGTAGAAAGGGATAATCGTATGGGCATCATTGCTAATGAATTGTATGATATTGAGATACTGAAGAAGATTTCTCCTAAATCTTTCCATCCGATGCCGAGGGTAGAGTCTGCATTGGTCTTATTGGAGCAGAGAGACATAGATATAGTCGATAAACCGGCAGTCATCTACAAGGAACTGGTCATGTTGGATGATAAGAAGCTTAGGAATGCATTGCTTAAGATATTGAAGGGCACGAAAAAAGATTTGAAGAAGAAGCTTGAAAGCAAGATATTCGACAAGCAACTTTATCAGCTGAGCAATAAGGAATTCGTGAAATTAGATGAAATGTTGAGAGAGATAGGGTGAGGTGGTTTGAATGATTATGTTGTATGTTACTCATAAGGATGAAAAAAATGCCAGGATAATAGTGGCTCGTTTAATGAAAAAGAAATTGATTGCTTGTGCAAACATCTTTCCGATAAGGAGTGTTTATGAGTGGGAAGGAAAGATTGTTGATGATAAAGAAGTTGTCACATTATTGAAGACGAATAATAAATTATATTCTAAAGTCGAGTCAGAAATAAAGAAGATTCATCCATACAAGATTCCTTGCATAATTAAGATTGATGCGAAAGCAAACAAGGACTATGAGAACTGGATTAATTCATGTTTGTGAATTGTTTTAATAGGAACTTCTTTTCAAAATCGCTCTTAAACCATCCTATGCCAAAATATCCTTTGACGTGCAATATCGGTTTATATTCGACTGCGGAATTTTCTTCTTGTGTTGCAAGGATTTTTATATTCATTTTCCTATAATCGGGGATTTTTATCTGTAATTCTAGGATTTCGTAAGTTCCTGAACTTATCGCATCAGGGTCCGACTTTCCAGATTCTATCTTAATGTGGCCGACATCATTTTCTATATCCTGGAATATTACTCCATCAGACAATATTTTCAATGGCTGATAATATGTGCTCTCTGGTTGAAAGTCATTCTTTTTATAGAAGTGTTTACTTTTTATATTGTCTGTCTGATTCCAATTTTCTGGTCGTATTAATACCCCTTCGCTGCTTAATTCTCCAGATACATCATTGAGTATTTTTTCAATATTGAAAAATCTCGATTTCTGTTTTTGCATTCTTTTAGGATAATAATATAAATTATAAATATTTCTATTTTGTAGTGGTTACTTCACTATCTCCTTAACCTTATCCACGAACTCTCTTGCTTCATCTTCTGTATTATACAGATAGACTGATGCACGTGCGCTTCCATCTATCTTGTTCGCGTTATACCAAGAATGCACGCAGTGTCTCCCGCTCCGTATCATTATGTTTGCGAAATTGTCGAGCATCACAGACATCTCGTGATGGTTTATCTTTGACGTGAAATTGAATATCCCTGAACGTAGTGCGGGATTGTCGGGTCCGATTATTTTTACCTTGTCCTTCAATCCATCAGTCATTATCCTGTTCAATCTTATCTGATGCTCTTCTATTTCATCAATATGTTTTTGCAGATATTTCACTGCTTCTCCAAGCCCTATGAATCCCGCATAATCCTGCAGTCCTGCCTCGAACCTGTGTGGTATGTCCTCGAATTCCACTTCATCATAGAATGTGTCGATGACTGTGTCGCCGCCGACATTATAATTGGAAAGTTTTCTCAAGAGCTCCTGTTTCCCATATAATATCCCTGTGCCTGTAGGGCCGAGCATCTTATGCCCTGAGAATGCTAAGAAGTCTACATCTAGCTTCTTCACATCGATTGGCGAGTGCGGGACCGATTGTGCAGAGTCAAGCATCACCAATGCATTGTTCTCGTGTGCGATCTTTATGATGTTTTTTGCATCTGTCGTCGTCCCGTCCATGTTTGATGTATGGACTATGCTGATGATTATCTTCTTGTCCTTGTTGTCTGAGAATAATTCCTTCAATTGCTCTTCTGCGCTCGATTCACGGTTGTCTGTATATACTATCTCTTTCTTCTTTCCCGATTGCATCCATGGGACATGATTCGAGTTATGCTCCTTGCCTGTGGTTATGGCGATATCATAATCAAGCGTTTTTGCCACAAGGTTTATTGACTCTGTCGTGTTTCTCGTGAATATCACTTCCTTGTCTTCCCGCGCATTGATGAACTTTCTTATGGTCGTTCTGGCATTGTTGTATTCATCAGAAGCCCTCTTACCCAATCTGTGATTGCTTCTCCCGACACATGCAGGATATTCATTATAGTATTCTGCGAGCTTTTCTATGACCTGTCTCGGCTTCAAAGACATGCAAGCATTGTCGAAGTATATCATTGGCTTCTTAGAATTATTCAATAAAGGGAAATCCTCTCTAATCTTGTTCACATTCATTAAAAATAAAATAATAGAGAACTTTATATGTTTTGTGGAATATTCCTATTCTATAAGATGACTGTCGCTATATATCCTCTGTTCTAGAGTCTTTGGGTTGAAGTATGTCTTCAGACCATCTAATGTATGCTCGCCGAAGTTGATTGTGTGTTGTCCGACAGAATATGGTTTTACATTCATGTTTAATTTATAATCTTGTGTCGTAGATAAGACATTATTTGATCTTACTACGGCTATTTTAAAGTCATATAATTCCCCGGAGTCATATAGTTCGATTATGTTCTGCAGTTGTTTTTTATAATTAGCTGATCTTTCGAGAACTAAAGGCCTATATTCTTCTGCTAATAATGCATTCATTAGCATGCCTAGATTGTCTGGGCTTACATATAATATTTGTTTTTTTTCGGTCTCTTTTCTTTCTTTTTGTTGTGTCTTGCCTTTCCATATTGTTATTACGTCATTATTGTTGTTTTTCATATTGATGTAGAATAATATTTTATTTATAAACTTTTCGATTAATGACTACTGATTAGTGACTATTTATTGAAGCCCTATCCGAATGTTCTCTCCCAGAAATTCAGTCCAAGCTCTTTATCTATTATCCTCTTGAATTCTTTATAGTCCTTGGCACCAATAACTGTCTGATTATTGATGAAGAATGTCGGTGTGACAGTTATTCCGGAATCGAGCCCTAGTTGATAATTATCTTGAACTTTATCTTTATATTTCTCTTCGTCTAAACATTCTTTGAGTATTTTTTGATTAATCTCCAGTACATCTGCATAATGTAAAAGGTCGTCATAATACTGCTTCGGCTGGTTTGCAAATAAATATTCCCTGTACTCCCAGTATTTTCCTTGATCAAGTGCACAGTGTGCTGCTTCAGATGCAAGCAAAGCGTTTTCATGGGTCAAAGATAATGGGAAATCAATATATATGTACAATATCTTTTCATCATACTTATCTATTATCTTCTTGATGGTGGGCTCTGCTAATGCAGTATAATGACAGGAATAGCAACCAAACTCTATTATTGTGACTGTCGCGTTAGGGTTTCCCCTATATATCCCATTAATTAAATCAACATTTGGCTTTACCAATGGCTTATTCTGATAATTTGGCACAGAGCAGATCTCTCCAATATTATTGTCCGGCCTGTTTGTTCCCATAGGATCGAATATACAGAATTGATCGGAATTAGGGCCGTTGCAGTTCCCATACGCCGCATAGAAATATATCCCTTGTCCGACGAAGAACAATGTAAGCAAAGTCAATATCAAGAATATCCAAGAAAAGACCTCAAAATGTCTATATACTGCGCGTCCTACATGCGGATTTATCCTAAAGAATTTTCCTGTAATCTCGGCCTTCAATCTCTGGTCAAGGCCAGTGTCGCATTTTCGCAGAGTGATCTTCTTGAATACGCAATTGAATGCTTCTTTAGCGATAGTCCTATACTTTGCTGAGAATATTCCAAGGATCCCGAAAACGATTAATGCGATTATGCATATCATTATATTAAGAACAATTTATGGTTTATTAAAGTTGTGGATTTTTGAGTCTTTTACTTCTTTCTCACGAAATGATATGCTATTGCGTGCCCCATAAACGTCATCGGGATCATGTCAGTTTCAAATAATGCTGTTTTTCCATCTTTCTTTATGCCATGGAATTTGAATGTTGTAGGTGATGAAAGGCTTGCTATGTGTGAATGGTATTTCTTCGAGAACATCGACTGGTCTTTTCTTGCGACGAACTTATCAAGAAAAGGGATTGTCCTGCATAATTCTTTGCTATTCTTATACCCAAACATCTTGGCCATTTTCTCATTACATATCATATGATGCTCATCAAGCCATAAATATACTCCGTCTTTGCTATGATTAAGCACGGGCTTGAAATGCATCTCCAGATCCTTCATCAGTTTTTTATGGTCATTCATAGTTTCACCTCAAAATTTCTCTATTGCGCATATTCATACACACTTAGTATAAAAAAGATACTATGTTAATATAAAAACTTTGTGAATGATGTGCCTGAAATTAGAACAAAATAATACAAAATAGAAATCAAAGATAATAAAAAAATAAAAGATTTATGCGGGTTTATACTCCGCATCCTGCGGCTGTCGCTGCTGCTGTGCTGTCATAGCCGAAGCCTGGTCCTGGTGCTGTGGCGCTTACTGCAGTATCGCATTCTGGCGCGCGTGTTGTCATTGCATTGCATATGGCTGATAGATAGCTTGCTGAATCCCTGCCTGCATTGCTAGTCACTCCATTGATGACTAATGTCGGGCTTCCACCTACACTGTATTTAGTGTTTGCTTCTTTGTCTGTGTTGAACAATGGGAATCTTCCAGAAAGCCATGTGGATTGGTCATTAAAGCTCTTCATAATGCCGAATTCTGTGTCCGCTTCAGTCTTGCATGCATCCAACTTCTTGGTGTCGATCCCTAAGCTTGCTATGCATTTGTTGCTTGCATCTAAGCTGCCTTGTCCTGCACTATCATTAAGGAAGCACGCTAGATATGATAAGTATTTAGCAGGCTGCTCAGATTGTATGCAATATTGTGTCAATTGCTCCTTGATCTCTTTCTCTCCATGCATCGCATAATAAACAAACCTTACTTTGAAGTCTACCTTGTCGCCTAATGTCCTTACTGCAGGCAATATTCCTTTCTCTGCCTGTGTACCGTATGGGCAATGGCTCATGACAAATAATTCTACTGTCGGCTTGTCTGTCTTTGGAACATTTGTCTGTGCTGGCTGTTGTGCTGCGGCTTCTGGCGTTCCAGGATCTGCAGTCATATCGATAGCTGATGGGAATAATAATTTGCCGTCTTTTGTCGCATAACTGTCATATGGTCTTCCGGCAACTGTCAATTTCATAGAGTAGATGTTCCCTTCATCAGTTATTGAGTCGACACTCACTGTCTGTCCGGGAAGTATCTGTCCTAAATATGCGACGGTTTTTGTTCTTAAATCTTCTTCAGAGACTCCTGTGCCTCCAGCTCCTCCAGAGAATCCTCCCGTGAAGATACTGACAACCAATGCAATCGCTAGAACTAATGCAACAACCCCTAGGCTCCATGCAACAACCTCATATGTCTTATGGCTCTTGTGCTGCTTGTGCTCCATATATTGCTTATGTGCATGTTCTTTATGAGCATGTTTTGTGTGTTTTTTTGGTGCTTCATCACCAGATACATCATCTTCCATAAAATCACCCCGAGTATAATAGTTTATTTTTTATACCCCCATAAGACATTTACTTATAGACTATTTATATATTTTGTGAAATTTAGGAATGTGCATTTTAATAAAATTTAAAAATAAGCCACATAGGTTAATAGAATGTTGGATAATATGAAGAAGTCTTATCATTCAAGCTCTTTCAAGAGAAGCCTCAAGGCAATAAAGGCAAAGCCATTATTGTTATTGTATGTGATGTTATTGGATGTAGGATTCTTCGGCATATTTTATCTGTTGAACCTTGTGTTGAACCAGTTCTTGCCTGAAAATCCTGAGATTGCGTTGGCCATGAATAATCAATTGATGTTCTTTATGGTCATGCTGCTAATATCCATACTTTATTTTGTAGTCATAATATTTGCATACTCATTTTTTAATCTTATAATATTAGGGAATATAAGGAAGATGTCACATAAGTATTCTCATGACTTGTCCTTGTTCAAGAACATGTTCTTCCTGAACTTGTTGTTGTTCATAATGTTCTTCATATTGCTTTCTTTATTCAATTATCTGACTGTATTGATAATCAACAAACCAGTATGGATCGCGACAGTGGTCTTTTTGTTGGCATTATTGGTATTGATATTCTCTTATGCGTTCCATAATTTCAGCCATTCAGCATTCATATTAGGCCATAATCTAAGGAGGGTCATTAAGCATGCACTCAAAAACACTTTCTCTAAAGCATATTTGGGAGTAATAGCATTCAGCGTCATATTCATGGTAATATACTTCGGATTATACATATTGCTGGGCCTTATCATAGACGGTTTTATAGTGAGGAACTATGATGTATTCATAAACACTTCAAGCATAGTCACCCTTATAATCGCTTACGTGCTTTTCACATTCAATAGGGTTTATTTCTTCTTCGTCGCTGAAAGAAAGATCGGAAAGGCTTAATCATTGTTTGTTGAAGAATCCTGTGCCCATGACCAGTATATCTGCTCCAGCATTGATGCATTTGTTCATGTTTTCTCTGTTTATGCCGCCATCGACCGCTATCGTGAAGTTCAGCTTCTTTTTCGTTCTCAAGTCGCACAATTTTCTTATTTTTCTGACTGAGTGCTCTATGAACTCTTGTCCAGGCAGTCCAGGATAGACAGACATCACAAGGACCAGGTTTATCTTGTCAAGATACTTTATGTCTTCTATATGTGTCTTCGGGCTTATGCTTATACCAACATATTTCTTGTTCTTTTTTAAGAATTCTATAGTTTTAAGAAAATCATGTTTTAATATCTCGTTATGTACGATGAACATGTCTGCTAATTGGAAATAATCCTTTATGTACTTCTTATAATTTAATACCATAAGATGGGCTTCTTTCTTCTTGTCGCATTTTATCTTCCTTATGATTGCGGGGGTCAAAGTTTTTGATTTTATGAATTTTCCATCACCTATATCTAGATGCAATATGTCAAAATCGTCCTCCTTGGTTTTCAGCGCAGAGTTTATGTTATCGACCATTTGGTTGTCTGTCAATCTTCTTTTTTTCGCGTCGAAAAAGAAACCAAGTATCGATGCTGATATCCTTGCCATAATATATTTACATGGCGCTAATTTATTAATATTTTGATAATATTTAAATATGTGGCTTATAAGGGTATATGATGGAATTTGATTTTGTGACAACGAAGAAGCATTTTTATCTGACACTCACTGTGATGGTGATTTGCAATTTCCTGCTATCATTTGTGCTGTCCCCTCCTCAAGGGCCGACCAATCCTGATGGGGGCGCATCTGATGTCCTGTATGTGTTGTTATATTTCATTGTTTTCCTAATCCCGCTGTTCTTCTCTGTACTCACATTCACGATCAGCATAAAGAATTGGCAAGCCGGCGAAAAGAAAGCCATACCTATAATAATGATTTCTGCATTTATATCAATTATCTATATAGCATTATTATGTATAATAATCATAAATAGGATAAAATTAGGGGTTTGAACATGAAACACATACAAGGATTTATAGCGGCAGACCATCGCGGATTTTGGCTCAAGGATTATCTGAAGAGAAAATATCCTCTTATAGATTTAGGGACATTTGATGATGCCAAACTTGTCGATGAGGTAGATTACGCAAACAAACTCGTCAAATATGTCAAGAAAGAGAAATGCATTGGCATATTGATATGTGGTTCCGGTTTTGGCATGAGCATATCAGCAAATCGTCATAAGGGAATAAGAGCGTGCATTTGCAAGAATGAGACAGATGCGGAATGGGCGAGGAAGCATACAGACGCAAACATTCTCGTTTTGGCAAGCGAATTCACAAAAGGGCACGAAGCAGATAAGATTGTCAAAAAATTCTTCGAGACTAAATTCTTAGGGTTGGCACGTTACAAGAGAAGAATAAAGAAGATGGATAAATGATTTGGGCGAGCTAATTCTTCCGTCCACCGAACATCTTGTATAGTACGTGGTCTACTTGCTGCTTGTCTTTCTCTGACATCTTTATTATGCGCCCGCGAGGGTCATTGTCACGCTTTGCTGACTCGAGCTTTTCTGTGACTTTCTTAGGCGTGTCATGGTTTATCTCATGCATTATGTCATTTATCTCCTTGACATGGGTTGTTAGTTGTACTGCGCCGACTTTCTCTTTGAATCTCAGAGTATCTTGACAATATTCTACGATATTCTCTGCAGTCAACCCGAATTTCTCGAATAACTCATATGGTTTTCCTGATTCTCCGAACCTGTCATTTATCCCGAGAATCTTTACAGGGATCTTTGACAATGATAATGCTTCTGCGACAGCACTCCCTAAACCGCCGTATATTGAATGCTCTTCAATTGTAACGACTGCTTTGCATTTGTTTGCATAATGCAACAATGTCTCTTTATCCAATGGTTTTATCGTGTGCATATTCATTATGCATGCAGATATCTTCCTTTCATTCAATAGGTTTGCAGCCCTCAATGCCTCGCCGACCATCAATCCGCATGTGACTATAAGCACATCATTCCCTTCCCTGATTATGTTTGCTTTACCTATCTCGAATTCTGAATACTCATTCGTTATAACCGGACTTGGCTCCCTTGACAATCTTAAATAGCATGGTCCATTTTTATTCACTATTGCACTCAATGCCTTCTGTGCTTCTAATGCATCGCATGGCACTACAACCGTGAAATTAGGCATCGTCCTGAAAACAGAAATGTCCTCTTCGCACATCTGGCTCACGCCATCCTGGCCTAGACTTATTCCTGAATGATGTCCGACAACTTTAACATTGGAATTGTTTATGGCAATCAATCTTATCTGTTCATGTCCTCTCAAGCAGAATGCAGCGAATGTGTTCGTTATAGGGACCTTTCCCTCTAATGCAAGGCCATTCGCCATCCCGAACATGTCCTGCTCAGATATCCCCACTTGGAAGAATCTCTCTGGGTGCTTCTCTGCAAATCCTTTCACTCTGGACGACTCAGCAAGATCAGCAGTCAAAACGATGATCCTATCATTATCAACATCTGCCAACCTTCTTCCATATCCGTCACGAGTTGATATGCGGTCTATCACTTCAATTCCTTCATCGCTTTTTCATATTCTTCCTTGTTAGGCGCTTTGCCATGCCATTCTGATGTGTTCTCCATGAATGATACGCCTTTGCCTTTTATTGTATGTGCAAGCAATATTGTGCATTTCCCTTCGTCAGATGATCTTCTCGCATATGTCAATGCTTCAATCACTGCATTGATGTCATGCCCATCGAATTCAATCACTTCATGGCCGAAATCATTTAGTTTCGCGCTCAATGGCTCCAAGTCTTTTATGTCCTTGTTGCTTCCATCGAGCTGTATCCCGTTATTGTCGATGATTATTATCAAGTTTGATATGTCATATTTTTTTATCGTCGCCAAACTTTCCCAAACCTGCCCTTCATCTAGCTCCCCGTCTCCCATCAAGCAATACACCTTGTGTGGCTTGTTGTCGATTCTCAATGCGAGCGCCATTCCTGCAGCAATGCTCAATCCTTGCCCTAAACTTCCTGATGTCGTCTCCATCAGAGGGAATTTGCTCTTGTCAGGGTGTCCTTGTAACCTTGAATTTATCTTCCTGAAATCCTGCAATTCGCTTATGTCAAAGTATCCTGCTCTTGCGAGGACAGAATAATATACCGGGGTGCAATGCCCTTTGCTCAAGACGAACCTGTCCCTGTTATCGTCTGAGGGATTGTCCGAGCTATGATTCAATTGATTGAAGAAAAGCACAGTCATCAATTCAGTTGCTGACAGAGATCCGCCAGGGTGCCCTGAGCCTGCATTGTATATCATCGACAGGATGTCTTTCCTGACATCTTTCGCTATCGATTTCAACTGTTCAATATCTGTTGTTCTTATCATTTTTTTTATCTTGTGAAAGCATAAAGATAATCATCGTAATACTTCCCGTTTTTTAATCTATTCTTTTTTTGTATTCCTTCCAACTTGAATTTAGATTTTTCTAGGACCCTCACAGATGCGATATTCTTTGTGACGACATTTGCGTATATTCTCACTAATTTATATTTTTTTATCCCATATTTCACTATTATTTTCACAGCTTTTGTGGTGATGCCTTTCCCCCTATGTCTTTTACCTATCCAATAATGCACCTTTGCACTGTGTTTTGGTATTATATTAGACAATCCGATCATGCCTGCACACTCTCCATCGACATCTATCACAAAATCCTCATATCCTTTCTCTCCATGGAGGATTTTTGAAAAGAGTTCTTTTGCATCTTTTTTAGGATACGGGTAATCTATTGATCTCATATTTATGCCTATCTTTTTATCATTAATGTTATTGTAATATGCGTCAAAATCAGAAGCCCTAAGACGCCTGAGAATAAAATTCTCCGATTTCAACTGTTCAATATCAGAAACTTTCTGCATGATAAAATAATAAAGAAGATGATTTAAATATTTAGCGGTGGTTTATGTTTTGTATAGTAACAAGTGGTCTGTATCCCCCAGAATTAGCTCGCCAGTATTTTTTATCGGATCAATTTTCAGCAAGAACATATGCCTTATTGCCTTGTCTATGCTTCCATTGCTTCCGACATGGCCGAGTGCTTGCAATGCATATTTTACTGGATTAGATTCTATATCTTTTATTTTATAGAATCCTTCTTGGTATTCATTAATGAGTTCTTCTCCGTTTTTCAGTTTCCATGCATTTTTTATTTTGTACGTTATTATTTTGTATCTGCCGTCCTCTGCTATGTCTGGGGATATTATAACCTTAGGTCTGTCAGAATAATCTGATTTTTCTTGGCTTAATGAAAATTTTTCTCCAGATCTTAAATAATAGAATTCTTGTTGTGGCACATTGAACCCTAACTCTTTCCAATTATTTGTCGAGTCGACTATATCGCCTTCATAATGGTTTACAAAAAGATTGTTTGACATTTTTAGGGTCGCAATCTTTCCGACGTATTGTCCATCAAGTCTTATCACTGATTGATTTTCTCCTCTGCTTATCAATTCAGGCATGTCTTTTGGAAGATAGAGTATGTTCTTATCCTTTTCAGAAATAATAATATTATTATTAAGAATCTCCTCCAATATCTCTTTCGGTTCCATATGCTATTAGAGAAAAAGACTATTTATAAAGTTTTCGTTTATTTACTACTAAAAAGTGACACTGTGCTTTGTTCGGAGAATAACACTATTCTTCTTCGGCAAACTTCTTTATATCGTCGAAATTCTCCACTATCAACTTCGCTTTGGCCTTCCCGAACTGGAACGGATAATTATCATCATCGCTCCTCTTAAGAATTATCATCTTATTTCCCTTAAACTCGCCATATTCAACAACCATGATATCACCTTACATAGAAGAAAATGAAGCCATTAAAAAAGTTAATTATTTTATAATCTCTGTTCTAGCTTTTTCTTGACTGTAGATGCATATTGTATGGCATCAGATGTCATGAATTTGCTATAATCCGGATTGTGGGATCTTCGCATTACGATATTTGCTGCATTGATTCCGAATATCCTTGCTGTGTCGCTATTGTGATAATCTTGGACTTCTACGGTCTTAGTTATATTATCATTTCCTATAGTGTGTATGTGAAGTCCTCCATTACAGAGATTTATTTTTACAATATTCCCGTATGTGCTTTCGAATCTTGATATATAATCTAAGTCGGGATTCTTGCTGTTATGATTTTTTATGTCGCGTATCTCGTTTTTAAGATCTTTGCTAGTTATTATTATTTTACTCATAAATATCCCCTCATAGCTATGGTTTGTTACTAAAAAAGAGTATCTTTAAACTGTTTATAAATTTTAAGAAATTTTATATAAAAAAATTCATTATTCTCGATTCTGCTCTTCTGATTATCTCATGCAGTGTAGATTTATTTACGTTCAATTGTTTGGCCATGTCTTGCAATGTTATTTTTTTAGGGTAATCGAAGTATCCTTTCTGCTTTGCGAATGAAACAATCTCCCTCTGTCTTCTTGTTAGTTTATCTAATATTTGTGGTATGAATATTTCTTTCATTTTTGTCCTTTGGAATCGGAGTATTCTGAAATGTGTGGTATTTTTGTTTTCTTGTATATTTTTTATTATTTTTGATAACACCTTTCTATCCCAGCTGGATATGGAAAATATTTCCATGCCTTCTTTATGTATTATGGGCGATTGGTAAAATGCCTTGTTGTTGTAGAGATTTTTGTAATAATCGATATTTTTTTTTATTTTTGTCCGAAATAATATAGTATTATAGGACACTCTTTCTATATGCATAACTTTTTTCGTTTTTCTTATATATTGATCTATGTTTTTTTGTTTCCCAGATAGTATTTGTAATCCGATTAATAGAATTTTATTTTTCTCCTCAAAATAATTTATAGGGTATCCATACATTATTAAGTTTTTTTCCAGTATTATCTTAGAAAACATACAGTCTTTATGAGAATATTCAAATTTAAGCAACCACATGCTAGATATGTATGTATATTATATAAAAATTTAACTAAAATAGCATACATGTATGGGAAAATATCTATATATTAATATTGTTTTCTTTCTTTATAATGGGGGGTTATCAAAATGGGCCATGAAGAAGTTCAAGCTGGAAAACATTGGTGCGGAAAAAGATATGATTCATCAATTGATGAAAAATTGACGAGTCTAGGATTGCGCGATATAAATATAATGATTAAATATGGGTCGAATAGTGAAGAATATAGAAGATTTACAAGAGACGTGTAT
>CAZQDS010000009.1:0-24399 GCA_964591655.1 uncultured Methanosarcinales archaeon | reverse complement strand
TAAAGTTTTTTTTGTTTTAATATTTATCAATATCTTGAGTCTCTGTTTTTTATTGGCACTCTTAAGATTCATATTTGTGATGAATGTCCTCAATGATTTGGTCGCGTAAGGCTGTTCAGAAAACCCTATTATGCATATTTCGCCATTGTTCGGACAATCATCAATGATTTTTCTGAATGCAGTTTTGAACCCTTCAAATCCCTCATATACTGCAGAGACCGTTTCAGTATCAGCAGTATTTCTCCATTGAGATAATTCAGGTATTATCCTTGTTATTTTTTCCTTTCTTTCCTCTTCCAAATCCAACAGCCTTTTTGGGTCTACGGCCTCGAAATGCTTTCCGTTCTTCTGGATATTGTAAGTTATCAATCCTTTGCTTATAAGAACTTCAAGCGATGCATATACTCGAGAATTTGATATTTTTGTCTCTTTTATTATGTTTCCTGTTGTTGTTGAGCCTTTCTTTAAAAGATAAATGTATATCTTAGATTCGTTCTCAGTCAAGCCCAATTCTCTTAATATTTTTTCCATACGATGTTTCATGGACGGTTCTATATAAATATTTCTCCTTTTAGGGAGAAATAAGATTTATATAATTTATTCACTAATAAGTAATAAAATGAAACAAACCATTCCTGAAATAACACAAAAATTAATGAAATTTATTGATGATAATGCAAAAGAAGGCAGGTACAGGATAGCTATAGAAGAAATAGTCTTAGATATATTCCCATATGTTTTTCCCCCGGAATCTCCTCACTCATCAAGCTCAAAAGCAGTTTATAGGATATTAAATGATGTCGAAGGAAAAAAATTATTAGATATAGGTACGGGTTCAGGCATTCTTGGCATATATGCTGCAAAAAGAGGAGCATATGTTGACGCAACCGACATAGATACAAACGCAATAGAATGTGCCAAGCACAATGTGAAAATGAATAATTTAAATGATAGGGTGAACGTATTTTATAGTGACGTATTTTCTCATGTAAAAAATAATTATTATGATATTATTATAGCGAATTTACCCATACTTAGTTCTGATTGCACCATAGACAATTATGCAAGTTTATTCGATAAAGAATACGGCACACACAAAAAATTGTTTGAACACGCAGAAGAACATCTTGCCCCCAGCGGTAGAATAATAATGTCACATGCAGACCTTGAATCCAAAAATGCTTTCAAACAACTGGAAGAAATGGCAGTTAACCACGGATATACTTATGGCATACTCAGTTCTGTAAATTCATTAGGGCATGAATGGAGAACATATGAATTCAAAATAAAAAGGTGATAAAATGCAGCTATACTTTATAATATTATGGATGGCAATTATATCAGCAGTCTCTTTTGTAGGATCGTATTATGTGAGAAAATATAATCGGCCTGATGCAATAATAGGATTGTTTGTCGCGTTCGTGCTTCTCAGCAATATTGTGGCATATAAGATTGCAGAATTCAACCTTTCAATCGTGACATTTTATGCTACTGCAGCAAGCATAATATTCCCCGTAACATTCTTGCTTACAGATATTGTTAACGAGAAATTTGGGAGAAAAGAGACACAAAAGATGATATTTATAGCATTTTTTTCCCAGATAGCAATGGCATTATTTATATACATAGGAATAACGCTCTCGCCCGCACCGTTCTGGGCAGACCAAGAATCATTTGCAAAAATATTGGGCTTTGCTCCAAGGATTATGCTTGCCAGCTGGGTTGCGTTTCTAATAAGCGAGAATGCAGATGCATATATCTTTTCTTGGTTCAAAAAATTGACTAAAGGCAAGCATCTCTGGATGAGGAATGTCTTAAGCAGCATCCCAAGCATGGCATTAGATACAGTCATATTCGTAACGATAGCATTTTTTGGGATACAACCATTAATTCCATTAATGATAGGAGTATTAGTCCTAAAATGGATCATTGGCATAATAGACATCCCATTCATGTACTGGAATAGAAAGATAATGGGAAAATCATTAAAATAATTTCTTTATTCCTTATGAACTTCAAAGAATGCTTGTGTCTTCTTGCAGACCTTGCACTTCTTTGGGGCTTCCTTTGCATCTGAGACATAACCGCAGTTCCTGCATCTCCATCTGACGACCATGTCTGCAGAGAATACCCTGTTGTCATTCATTATCTTCATCAATCTCAAGAATTTCTTCTCATGCTCTGCCTCTATCTCGGATAATTCCCTGATGAATTCTGCTGCCTCCTTGAACTTCTCCTTCATTGCAGTATCTTCGAACTCATCATACATCTTAGAGTGGCATTGTCTTTCAATATCGGCGGCTTCCATGATGTTGAACTTGGTTTTCATGTCCCATCCTAAGTACTTGAATAATATTCTTGCATGCTCTTTCTCATGCTCAGAAAATTCCTTGAAAACATGTGCTATGCTTTCATAACCTTCATTTTTCGCAAGTTTTGAATAGAATTCATATCTGACAGTGGTTTCAGTCTTCTTCAAGAACAAGAGTATAAGGTTTTTTCTTGTCTTGCTGGAATCAAACCTTGACTTCATCTTTTCATGTATGCTCTTGAATATGCTCTTGCTTATGTCCAATGATGTCTTCTCATCAAGTTTTTGGTTATCCTGTATCTCTTGCTCCCTGAATGTATCTATGGCCTTAAGGAAGCTTTCAATCTCCCCTAGTGCGCCATGGATTTGCTCCTTACGTGCAGGGGTTATTTTCCTATCATGCAACAGCTCTTTCAGTGTCTGCTGTCTCTTCTCATATAATGACTTTAATCTTCTTAATGGCATATGTACACCTTTACCGGTTTGTAATACTCAATCATTTATACGTTTTGCCTTTCTATCAAGCTTATAGTTGTCAGTTATCTCCTGATCCCTCAAATGGTCGATAGTCTTGAGCAGTATATCTATCTCACATATTGCTCCATATATCTGATGCTGTCTGGCCGGGTCGAGTCTCGGGTTCTTTTCCAACAGCTCAACAAGGTTTCCCTTCCTTTTCTCATATATTGTTCTTAATTCTCTTAAAGGCATGTTTGTTCACTTCACCGGGTTGTTTACCTGTTTTTATTTTTTTCTGTATGGACTGCTCTAAAAAGTATTTCAAGCAATCAATCCCACAGAAATGTGCTTTCTTCCTTATGCTGGGTTCGCCCCATATGAGGACGAAGCAGTCTTCCTTTACATTGTTCCCACAGACGGGGCATGTCTTGTCTTTTATCCTGAAAAACTCTTTTTTCCTATCAATATACTTCTGTATATGTCCTTCTTTCAAGTCCCTTTCAAATAACTCAAGCTCATTCTCTCCTAGACCATCAAGAATCTCTGAATAATTCATAAAGTATGCCTCTTGCTTATTGCCTTTTCAAGAACGCCATTAGGGTCATAGATGTTTTGCACATTCCAAAGCATGTCAAGGAAATACTTATCTTTCCTGCTAAGGCCATCGTTTATCTCCCATTCATTGTGCGTCCAATTGATTATCTTCTTAGTCTTTCCACTGATATCTTCAATGAACATGTTGCTGAACCTTGCCCTTATCTCATCAACGTGCTCAGTGAGTATCAACAGCTCTACTGAGTCCTTGCTCGATTTTATGAACCCGAATGCCTTGCACCTTTTTAGGATCTCTTCATGCTTAAGCATGAATTTGAGTATGTAGAAAGAATCATCAACACCTGTCGTAAATATCAAGTTGTAAAGGAAACCGTTGAATCCTTCTAGCTTGAACAGCTTCTTTTCCGCTTTGCCATTCTTTAGCATGGCGGCATATACGAACTCATCTTTTATGCTATAATTTATCCTGGGCTTCCCTACACTTTTTTCTGTAGATTTCTTCTTTGTCACGATATTGTATGCTTCAAGCAGCTTGAGCTGTTGGGTTATGTTAGACACGCTTGTCTTCAAGGTTTCTGCCAAGTCTGTTGCTGATTGCTCCTGCCTGGACAGCTCTTTAAGAATGAGCCACCTGTTATTGTTGAAAATGTCCGGCATCTCTTGCATATCCTTTTGCTGTCGCAACTAATATAAAAAGTTTGTTATTTTTTATTTATTCTTTAACTTAATTATTAAAGTATATAATTTACTTATTTAATAATTATTACATTCAAAATATTTTTTTCCGCATAATTTTTCTGAAAATGAGCACAAAAATATTTTTCCAAAAAGTATCAAAATAATAAAAAAACATCAAAATTTTAACAAAAATAACCAAAAAAAAGTAAAAAAAATCACAACATTTTTATACTAATGCCCAGAGTAATTTAAAATATAATGGTGATTGGTATAGTTAAGCATTGTTAATGATGTGACATACCAACAATCTGAAAGTTAGATTTTTTTATATAACTATAAAAAAAGAGGATGCATATACAAATATGAGAGCTAGAAAAATCTGTGGATTTTTATGCTTTCAAGAAATCCTGGAGATGATTTTTTGAGAGTGTTAATGTTAGGCTGGGAGTTCCCCCCATTCTTTGCTGGTGGGGTCGGAATGGTATGTTATGAATTGACGAAGGCTTTTTCTAAAAGGGATGATATACATGTGACATATGTCATGCCATATGGGCCAAGAGACCTCCATTCAGATCATGTAAGATTGCTTGCAGCAGACAACATTGTTCCAAACTCAAAGATACATATAAAGAAAATCAGCTCAATGCTTGGTGCATACATGAGCCCAGAAGACTATGTTCACCATCTTAAAATGCTTGAGATGAAACAGCTTGAGATGAAGCAATCAGATTCCCTGGTGGGGAAAGACAACACGTTCCAGCTATATGGCGCAAACCTGTTGCAAGAAGTTTATCGGTTTGCAGAAAAAGTCAAATTGCTGGCCATGGAAGAAGAATTTGACATAATACATGCGCACGATTGGACTACATTCCCTGCAGCCGTAGCATTAAAGGAATTGACAGGCAAACCTTTAGTGGTTCACATACACATAACTGAGTTCAACAAGTCTGGTGGCGCTGGAGCGAACCAGCAGGTATACGACATAGAACGGATGGGCATGCAAAAGGCGGATGGAGTAATCGCGATAAGTAACCTGATAAAGAACATGTGCATTGAACATTATGGAGTCAATCCTGATAAGATATCTGTCATACACAATGCCAACATAGAAATGAATGAGGGCTTAGAGCATATTTCTGACATAAAAAAATACAATAAGATAGTCTTGTTTGCCGGCAGGGTGACATTACAGAAAGGACCCGATTATTTCGTAGAAGCGGCAAAGAAAGTGTGTCAGTACAGGGATGATGTAAAGTTCATAATGGCGGGATCAGGAGACATGCTCAACAGGATGATCGACCGTGCAGCACAATTAGGAATAGCTGACAAGTTCATATTCCATGGATTCTACACTAGAGAGGACGCAGAAAAGTTCTTCTCAATGGCAGACGTATTTGTAATGCCATCAGTATTGGAGCCGTTTGGAGTGGTCCCTTTAGAAGCGATGATGAAGAGGACACCTACAATAGTCAGCAGGCAATCAGGGATATCAGAAGTCCTCAACCATACATTAAAAGTAGACTTCTGGGACACGGATGAGATGGCGAACAAGATACTTGCATTGCTTAATTACAGCCCATTACATAATGAGTTGACGAACAGGGGTTATCAGGAAGCAAAATCGATGACATGGGATGTCCCAGCACAGAAATGCATCGATTTATACAGAAGATTGATGCCATTGGCAATAACAGTGAGAAGATAGGTTAAGAGAAGGTGAATAATGAACGTATGTTTTTATTTCCAGGTGCACCAGCCGTACAGGATGGCCAGATACAGGATATTCGATGTAGGCCACAATTCGCATTATTTTGATGAGAAGAAAAATAGCGAAATATTGAATAAAGTGGCGAAAAAATGCTATCTGCCCACAAACAAAGTGATGCTCGAGCTGATTAACAAGTACAGGCACAACGACAGGCAGTTCAAGATATCATACAGCATCACGGGCACAGCGCTTGAGCAGTTCAAGAAATATAGTCCAGAGACGCTCCGCAGTTTCCAGGAGCTTGCAAACACCGGAAACGCGGAGTTCTTATCAGAGACATATTATCATTCATTGTCATACTTATATAGCAGGCAGGAATTCAAGGAACAAGTGAAGATGCACGGGGAATTGATAAAAGAATTATTCAATCAAGAACCTAAGGTCTTCAGGAATACTGAATTGATATTCAACAACGAGCTTGCAAACACCGTCCAGGGGATGGGGTATAAGGCGATACTTGCGGAAGGCGCGGATCATGTCCTCGGATGGAGAAGCCCGAATTATGTCTATACGCCGAAGACGGCCGACGGGATAAAATTGCTATTGAAGAACTACAAATTGAGTGATGATGTCGCGTTCAGGTTCGGACAAAAATCTTGGAAAGATTATCCGTTGTCCGCAGAGAAGTTTGCGCATTGGATACATAACAACCATGGTCATTCAGTCAATCTGTTTATGGACTACGAGACATTCGGCGAGCACCAATGGGAAGACACGGGAATATTCGATTTCTTGAGACATCTGCCTGAACAGTTGTTCAAGAACCATCATACCCGATTCTTGACGCCTTCAGAGCTTGCTGAATATTCTTCGGTTGGAGAGCTCGATATACATAATTTCATGAGCTGGGCGGATATAGAGCGGGACTTGAGCGCATGGAAAGGTAATAGCATGCAGGATTCAGCATTGAACGAGATATACCTGTTAGAGAAGCATATTAAGGAGTCGAATGACAGAAGGCTATTGGAGGACTGGAGAAAATTGACTACATCAGATCATTTTTATTATATGTGTACGAAGTACTTCAATGATGGGGATGTGCATAAATATTTTAGTCCATATGAGACGCCATATGAGGCGTATATAAACTTCATGAACATACTTAACGACATAATAATAAGGATAAAAATGATATTGCATGATAAAAATATCATGCATGAAATGAAAATGAAGCATCAGATAACAGATAAACCGACATTAATATTGAACAATTGAATATTGGGACTGTCAAGATGGTGTTTTAAAGAGGTGAGCAAATGCCAAGGAAAAAGGCCGAAACAAACTTAGCGAAGGAAAAAAAAGAGAAGAAACCAAAGAAAAAATCTGTATTCATAGAACTTTCTCCAGACAAGTATTTCGTACTATGCAACGGCAGCACTATAAAGGATTACAGGGAGTTGGCCGCGATCCTGGAGACCATAGGAGATGATGTATTCTATTATCACGTGACAAACGAGAGGAATGACTTCGCAAACTGGATAAATGATGTGTTCGGGGAGCAGGAACTCGCAGAAAAGATAAGGCATTCCAAATCTAGGCATGAGATGATGGCCATATTGTATAAGCACTTATTCCATATGCTAGAAAATCTGTGTGCATAATTTGCGCATTTAACTTTTATAGGATTTTTTTGTAAAAAAAGTAAAAAGAGAAAAAAGAAGAGGTGGGCACCATGATTAATGCTCCTTATGAGAAGGAGTTCGTATTTCACGATGGACAAAGAGCAAAGAACCTGTTGGAACTTTCTGTGATAATAGAGAAAATCAGCCAACAGGATTTTGAAAGATTTGTCAATCCGGACAAGAACGATTTCGCAAATTGGACGGAATACGTATTGCAGGACAGGGAATTGGCCGCATCGTTACGCTCAACTGTATCGTTGCCTAAGACAAAGGAATTGATAAACAATAGATTGATCATAGAAGAAAATTCTGCATCCTCTTTAAACAATGGGCCGAAAAAACCCTTATTCAAAATATTCAGCCAAAAGAAAGAACAACAAGTCGTAGAATTAAGGAAACCTATAGCCAAGTTGCCTGAACCAGAACATCATGTTATTGAGTTGCTTCCTGAACATATACCTGAAAATAGGCCTAAAAAAGGATGGTTTGGCAGGAAAGACATTAAAAAAGATAATTCATTAAGAAAATGGTATGAGTTCAAAAAGAATACAAAAAAAATCGCTGAGGAGACCCATCCTGTAGATAATCACCGCGGGAATATCTTTTGGATATTCATATACGGTGCCTTGATTTTGATGATACTTTTTTTAGTGTTATATAAATTCGTTTTTTGATTTAGTTGTATTAATTGCCGTAAATATTAATTAATGAGAAGGGACCAAGATGAACAACGTAAAAGCAGATTATGTGTTTGAAGTTTCATGGGAAGTATGCAATAAGGTGGGCGGTATATATACGGTGATAAAAAGCAAGTCATCTGAAATGATGGCTCTCTACAAGAATTATTTCTTGATCGGACCGTATTTTGAACAGAATGTGAAAGTGGATTTTGTTTCAATGGACCCTCCTGAAGAGTTCAAGAAGGCATTTGATGAATTGAAGAATCAAGGAGTTATATGTCATTACGGAAAATGGTTGGAGATAAAAGGGAAACCATACACGATACTTATAGAAGCAAGCGGATTATTTGCCAGGAAGAATGAGATAAAAGGACAATTCTGGGAGTATTATAAGATCGATTCAATACGTGCAGGATGGGATTTTGAGGAGCCATCAATATGGTCATATGCCGTAGGCATGCTGATAGAAAAATTATCCGCTAATGTGCGTGGGAAGAACATAGTTGCTCATTTCCATGAATGGCTGTCAGGATTTGGGCTTCTCTACCTGAGGAAGTTCTGCCCTTCAGTTGCCACAGTATTCACAACACATGCAACTATATTGGGCAGGACACTAAGCTCCAAAGGTGTCGATATTTATGGCTATCTGGAAAATATTAATGTAGGATATGAAATATACTATAATAATATAGAGGCCAAGCATTTGACAGAATCTGCTACGGCCAGGAATGCCCACATATTTACTACGGTATCTGAAATCACGGGAATAGAATCCGAGAGATTTCTCGGAAGGAAACCGGAAGTATTGGTTTTGAACGGGCTTGATTTAGAAAAATTCCCTAGCTTCGAGGAGATAAGCATAAAGCACATCACATCAAGAGACAAGATACGTGAGTTTTTGACATATTATTTTTTTCCATATTACACATTTGACGTAAATAGCAACCTTATAGCATATACTGTAGGCAGATTCGAATACAGGAATAAAGGCTATGATCTCATAATACGCGCATTAGGATTATTGAATCGGCGTCTTAAAGAAAAGAATAGCAGCAAGACGCTGTCGATGATATTCTGGGTCCCGATGCAGCAATATGGGGTGCGGCTTGATGTTTTAGAGAACAAGAATTACTACATGCACATAAAAAATTATGTATTGACAAACAGCCCAGATATACTGAAGAAGATAACTTATGATTTCATATCAAAGAAAGGCAACACTGGAGACTTGTTGACTGAATCTTTTGTCAAGGAGTTGAAAAAAGACATTGTCGCATTCTCTAGAGAGGGCGATCCACCATTATCGACGCACAATCTGGATGGGAACAATATCGTCATGTCTGCATTGAGAGAAAATGGGCTACACAATAAAAAAGAAGATCCTGTCAAGGTCATAATCGAGCCAGTCTATCTTGACGGTACTGACGGGTTCATAGATTTGACACATTATGATGTTATGATAGGCTGTCATTTAGGATTATTCCCGAGCTATTATGAACCATGGGGATATACTCCATTAGAGAGCGCAGCACTAGGGGTCCCCTCATTAACGACAGATATGTCGGGATTCGGACGATACATCAAATCACAAAATCCTGAAAACAGAGGGATAATTGTTTTGGATAGGTTCAGAAAGCCGGAGCAGGAAGTGGTGGAGAGCTTTTGTGATATCCTTATGAGATATCTGGATATGGAACATTCAGAAAGGGTTAATTGCAAGCTGAAGGCGAAATCATTGTCAGGATATGCAGATTGGGACTTGTTGATTCAGAATTATGTAAATGCACACAATCTAGCGATAGAGAGGCTGGCAAAATAGCCTATACTGATTAAAAGGGGATAAAAATGAAACTAATAATACCGTTGGCAGGATATGGCTCAAGGCTAAGGCCGCATACGTATACTACTCCAAAGCCTTTGATAAATGTTGCAGGGAAACCAATATTGAAACACATACTTGACAGTTTCAAGTCAATGAAATTCTCTGAAGTCATATTCATAACTGGTCCTATGAAAGAGAAGATAGAGCAATTCGTAAAGGAGAACTACTCTTTCAAGACCCGATTTATAGAGCAGAAAACAATGACCGGGCATGGTTCTGCAGTATATCTCGCAAAGGAATATGTTAATGAAGATGTGCTGGTCCTGTTCGCTGACACCTTATTCGATATAGATTTCAACAGGTTCAGGAAAGCCATAAAGGATAAGAATGTAGACGGATTGATATGGGTGAAGGAAGTCGAGGATTACCAAAGGTTCGGGGTTGTTGTTACGGACGAGAAAGGCGTAATAACAAAAATGGTCGAGAAACCTAAGGAACCTGTATCAAAATTGGCGAACATAGGGATGTATTACGTAAAGGATTCATGGGCGATGTTTAAGGCCATAGAATATCTTTTTGAAAACAAGATAATGTTAAAGAATGAGTATTTTTTCACAGATGCATTGGCGTTGCTTGTCAAGTCGGGGAAACGATTTCTGGCACCAGAAGTGAAGCAATGGCTTGATTGCGGCACATTCGAGACTTTGCTCGAGACGAACAGAGTACTCCTTGAGAAGAATCATGAAATAAGATCCAAAGCGAAAAATACAGTGATAATGCGTCCTGTTTCGATAAGCAAGAATGTGACGATAGAGAATTCTATAATAGGGCCTTATGTCTCCATAGCAGAAGGTTCAGTGATAAAAGATAGCATAATATGCAACACGATAATAGACAATAATGCCAGGTTGAATTCAGTGAACATCAAGGATTCGACAGTAGGACAGGATTCCGTGATGAATGGCGGATTCAAGAAAATTAATTTGGGAGCAAGCTCTCAGATGCACGAGAATTACGAAGATAATGCATGAAGATAGGTTAGATGAAGGTTAGATGAAGGTCACACACAAGTTATCGGAAACTTTTTCTAAAGAGTGTGATGATAGCAATCTTTCCATTTTCATGCTGAGCAAGTTAGGAAACTATTTTTCTCTCCCTGCCAACCCCTCCAGGTCCATCAGCAATTATTCAGGGTATTTCTTCAGCATTGATGATACAATGTTCAAGACTTTAGAGAATATATCTCTCTTAAGCCGTGATAATCTCCAGATGAAAATACCTTATGAGATAGTTAATGGTTTCAATTATATAGAAAGATTATACGATGGGTATTATGAGAAATTCACTCTAGTAAAAAACGGTTTGATATATGAGTTCGAGTCAGAAGATGAGATTTATGTCGATATAGAGATGGATTTCAGGTGGGTGCACGACTATGATGACAGGGGGAGGGAATACAGGATACATAAGATTGATGAATCGTTGGTGATAGAATATAACAAGTATGTCGATGATTCATTGAAGAATAAGTCTTATACTAAGTATATGCTCATAAATGGCATTCATGATTCATATGATATACCTGCGAAATGGATCAAAAGAAACTATTCTTATGACGCCTCACGTAATTCAAGATCTGAATTCTATGTGTACCATGCATTGAGATTGTCATGCAAGGGCAAGAATCGTTTCATATTCACTTTCGCCGATAAAAAGATAGATGCATTCGATAAGCTCATGGACATAAAAAAGAACACTTCATTGATAAATGAAATCCATCAGTCATATGCTGATATGCACTTAGGCAATAAGTATGCCCTGTCTCAAATCGCGGGTAAAGAGAGCGCTTTCGGGTACATAAATGCCATACATGCAATAGACGGTTTGATGATAAAGAATAAAGATATCGATGGATTATGGGCCGGCCTTCCCTGGTTCTTCCAGTATTGGTCTAGAGACGAACTGATATCTATAAAAGCGCTGATATTAGAGGGCAAAAAAGAATTTGTGAAAGGTGTATTGAACAGGCATATCAACGCGATACAGCCAAATGGGAGGTTGCCGAACATATATACTTCAAACGGCCCATCTGGGCTTGGAAGCGCGGATTCCATAGGGTGGCTTTTCAAGAGGATAAAAGATATTGTCGCATTGTTGGAGAACTCTGATGCCGATTCTAATTATTTCAGCCTCTATGAATTGAAATACATAAGGGAAAGGCTGCAATTCTCCATAAAGCAATTGATGGGTAATCATTATAGGGATGGATTGATACATAATGATCCGTTGGAGACATGGATGGATACGGATTCAGGATTTGATTCAAGAGAAGGATACAGGATAGAGATACAATGCGCTTTCCTATGCATGCTCAATCTGATGAATATGCTCAATCATCTCCTCGCGAATAAATTCGTGAAGAAACATGAAAAGCTGATAAATGTCACGACGTCAGAGATGGATTATAGGAAACTGGAGAGGGATACTGCACAGCTCGTCCGTGAGAGATTTTTCATCAATAATTATCTGAATGACGGCTGGAATTGCAGTAATGCAGACATTTCTCGGCCAAACATGTTCCTCGCATATTACCTTTACCCCGATCTACTGCATCATGATGATTGGGAGGCTGCATTTGACAACGCAATATCGCGATTATGGAATGAATGGCGAATAAACGGAAAAGAAGCAGGAGGATTCTCCACGATAGATAAGGATAATAATCTCTATCAACCTAATTATACTGGACAAGACAATAGGAGCTATCATCGCGGTGATTCTTGGTTCTACCTGAACAATATCGCTGCAATATGCATGTATCGCCTGAATAAGGAAAAGTATTTTTCTTATGTTAAGAAGGCACTAAATGCGTCAACAGAGGACATGCTGTTCAAGGGATTCATCGGGTACTCTTCTGAG
Source organism: uncultured Methanosarcinales archaeon (assembly GCA_964591655.1). Lineage (GTDB taxonomy): Archaea > Nanobdellota > Nanobdellia > Woesearchaeales > UBA9642 > UBA9642. The sequence goes on along the minus strand of CAZQDS010000009.1, from coordinate 11,585 downwards.
CTGTCGAGCATCTCAAGGCTCGAACCAGGGGGCTGTTTATGCCAGGCATGGAGCATAGCCACTTATATAGAATTAATACATGAGATGTTCATAGAGTGAAAGCGTTAACTTTATATAAATAGTATATCTCGTCGATTTATGGACAATCAGAGGTATATTGATGAGCTAGAATTCTGTTTGAAGATGTGGGATGATAAAGGAGGATGCACATTTGGCGGGAATACAAGATGCGAAGAATGCGCAGCCCCATACTTATTATTGAAATTAATTAATGGTGAAGTGCTACATGGAGATATTAAGAGATTGACGCTGAATGATTGGACAGAAAAATTGAAGGAACTAAAATAAATAAATTTCTTTTTGTTCTCTGCCGTTTTTCTCTAGAACTTCCATCCCCTATTGAAATCCTTGCCACCTGGTTCTATACTCCTGTCTTTATTGTAATGCACAAATGTATTGAATTTGTCTTTCACATCACTTATGTTGTCATGCATTGATTGGCTTATCTTATGGAATTGCCACATCGCTATAGCTAACATGACAAAGGACACTAGCAAGAACATGGCGCTCGTATCGAATAGGAACATTACGAAAGGCCATAGTAATGCCAATCCGAATATTGCTGAGCCTATAAAAGCTCTTTTTACTATGATCCTGCTGTGGTATACGCTTCTTGTGTTTGTTGCATTGTCGAATATCTCTGCCAATGCCGTCAATACTTTTCTCATCACCATGATGAAATGGAACAGCAATATTCCTGCTAATAATAGGGTTGTTGCATAGATGAATATGTTTGTTGCTGGTGAGGCTTCCAAGTATGGCATCGCTTTCCTATACCCGAATATTACCAGCAATAGCATCATGAATGTAAGCAGTGCTTTTCCTAATGTGCTTCTCAATCCCCTGCTGTATTTGTTGTCTAAATCAAGTTCTTCTGTGACTGTTTTTATGTATTCTGCAAATTTCTCCATGCTCTTCCTAATCTTCCAAGGCAGCCTTTCGACAGTCGGTTGATATATCTTATCTGAATAGTTTATCGTCAATGACATTATCACTGCAGATATCGCTATTATTGCTGCAGCTATGCTTATCAAGTCAACTCCTATGTCAAATTTGAGGCTTTCTTTTGCTACAAGCAATGAGAATTCTCCTACTGAGAACATTGCGATGCTTGAGAAGAACATCTTGTCTCCTTTCATGTTCGCAAAAAAGTATACCATTCCGGAGAATGCAGTTATCTTTGTTATTATGACAACTAGTACGAATACCAGTATCACCATTATGTGATCCATTATCGATGTGAAGTTTATTAATGTACCTATCGCTATGAAGAAGAATGAGCTTATTATGATATTATAAGGTGACATTGCATGTTCGAATCCCTTTGCATTTGGTAGTGATGCGACTATTGATCCTGCAAGGAATGCTCCTACTGCCGGCGACAGGTGTAGGTGATATGCAAGATATGCGAATCCTGCGCACATCGCCAGCGCAGTGAATGTCATTATCTCTTCTGAATTGTTTTTTCTTAAAACATATTCCAATAATGGTTTTATGAATTTTACAAACAATATGTAGATTAATGCGAGTATGCACATAGATATTATTAGCGATTCTATGTTTCCTATGAGCCCTTTTGTCTGGTCTTGGACTCCTGAAAAGAATGTTATCACCATGACTGCAATTATGTCTTCGATTATCAGAACCGCTATCAATAATGGGACTTCTTGCCTGTCCATCATGCCTTTATTCTCGAGGACTTTCACTATGACTACTGTGCTTCCGAATGCCAATATCACTCCCATGAATAATGATGCTGTTACATTGAATCCTAACAATGTCGCGACAGTAAATCCTACGAATGTCAATATTGCGCTGTTTAGGAATGCGATAAGTATGGCTTTAAGCCCTATCTTTTTTAGTTTAGGTATGTCAAACTCTAAGCCTAGTATGAATAATATGAGTATTGCTCCGAATTCTATCATTGAGTCCATAAGATGTGCGTCTTTGATTAGTCCGAATGCGTGTGGTCCGATCAATGCGCCTACAAGAAGCAATCCCATGAGCATGGGCTGTTTGAATCTCGCTGCAAGTACTCCGCCGATTAGTGCAAATGCGAATAGTATTCCTAATGTAATAAGTTCTTGTTCCATGTTTCCCAACTTTGCTTTCCGTTATGATGCTATCTCTTTAAATCGCCTCTATGGTGTAGTTTTATGTATACTAGGATAGTTTAAAGTATGTTCATATATATAAAGGTTTCGATTTATGGTTGTTTGTGCTCAGCCATTTTTGCTCTTTCGCTATTATAATACGAAAAGAACATTTATAAATATAGCAACAGTTGGTTTAGCATGCCAAACAAAGGCTTATTCCAAATCATAAGAGAGACATCATTTACAAGATTCTTATTAGCCTGGATAATATCGATATTCGTTTTTGGAATCATATATTGGATATTCTCTACATTCAATCAATTACTCATAGATGAATTGCCGATACAATTCACGATCCTAGGATTATTCAATGGACTTTATGCAAGCCTCTTGATCGCAGTAATATTCGGGCTGGGGATAATCACACATACAGGAATTGTGACTGCCATAGTATATGCCCAATTAGTGATAAGCGGCGTATTGCTGCTTGTTCTCGCTGACAAGATAATAATGAAGTATATCCATCCCCATTATCATGTGTCACATCATCAGGATAAGAAGATAAACACATTGATGCTCATGATGTCTGTGTTCAGGAATGACTCAGACAGGCTGATGCATGAATTCATGACAAAGAAAAAGCCAATAATAATAAAAGAGATAGAGTCCATAATAGACGGGTTATATGTGGTCTTTTTGGATGTAGAGAACTTATTCTCAGAAAAGAACCTGCACAGGCACAAGATAACGAAGATGCAATACCTGATGCTGACTGAGAACATCGAAGACTCATTGCATAAGCTGGAGCAGTTCATACTGTTCTTAGAGAAACATAAGATAAGCTGGAAGGATCATAGCACAGAGTTCTGGATGCGATACATATTGGATACGACAGACAAGATCGCACATAATATAGAGAATTCAGACATAAAAAGCCCAAAAGTCATAATAGCTGTCGAGAACATAAAAGAATACGCAGAGAAGATAAAGGAAAAAATCTAATAGAAAAAAATATAAATTGATAGGGATTATCGAGGAGTGGTGATTTGAATGGATACAGATAATTTATTAATAATATGTCGATCATGCGGAAGGAAATCATTGATGCACAACATGAGGCCTGCAGATGACGGCGAGCACATGATATGTGTGGATTGCGCAAGGAAAGGTGCCTCTATGAGTTCAGAGACGACGATACAAAAGAAAGCGATCGAGAACCAACCGTTCTCTGGTCCAAGAAAGAAGAAAGAAAAGACAAAATCAGAGAAAATAATCAAGTTCATATGCACGAACTGCAAGTACAAGTTCTCAAGGAAAGAATCACAGCATGTAGAGAAATACCCATATTGCGGCAAGCAGACAATAGTCCATGATGATCAATTAGGCGCGGACAAGCTTATCAAGGATTCCTTGAACAAGAAGTTTGATTGGTAGGTGCCTTAGAGTCAATCGTATTTTTTTATTATTTCTAATTGGTGTTGATCATGTTATATATTGCAAATATTATTGGTAGTTTTGCTGTCTGAGAGTATATTTCTCCTGTTATTTTTTCTACTCTTTTTGAGTCCATCCCGAACACTGGTTTGTGATATAGTATCCCTTCGACTTTAGGCAGTATCATCCCTTTCTTAGCCATTTTTTGCTCTATAGACTTGTTAATCTCTTTTTTAATGTCTTCATCAGGATTGTATGCGTCCAGGACTACAGGCACTATCTTTTCCGGATCCTGTCCTGTCCTGTATACTGATGATATGCATAGTGATACTAGGTCTTTAGCCATCAGAAATTTTTTATTTTTCTCCGGATTTGCCTTGAACCCAAAATCATATAATATCAACTTTCCATCATTGCCTATAAGGGTGTTCCCAAGCCACGCGTCTCCCCATATCTGATTATGTTTCTCATGCAGATTTTTCATTAGTCTTGCAGTACTTTTGATGTAGCCTCTTGATTCTTCTTCTCCTGATGTCAGGATTAGGTCTATCGTATATTGCGGGTTATTGATTTTTTTCGTCAATAAAACATCATCTATTAGCAATTCTCCATTATTTTTTATTAGGTGCTGTGCACTTTCAAATGTCGGGAATCCTTCTTTTATCAGCCTTTCATAAGTGTTCGCTTCTCTCGTGAGTGATTCTGGAGATGATTCACGCACTATAAATTTTTCATTGAAGCATGCTTCATCGATGTATCTCAGATTTGCTATTGTCCTCCCCAATAATGTCGGCACTTTTACATCCAAAAGCTCTCCATTGTAAGAGATTGTTTGGTGATGGTTCGTCCATGCATATTTTGAGTCTTTTGATAGCTGAGAACCAAAATTGATGCCTCCGATATTTATCTGATCTCCTGTGAGAAGTCCTTTTAACTCGGCTTTTTTCTTTATGGCCTTTATTGTATCGACAAGTTCCTCTTGTGTTTTTACTTCAAGCATAGAAGTATTTGGGCATAAGAATTTATAAATTTTACGATAATTTGTTACTTTATAGTAACATCAAGTTATCTCTTCTCTATCTTCTTCTTCCCGTGCATGTATTTGTGTAGGGCTTTTGGTATGTCGACGCTTCCGTCTGCATTCTGGAAGTTCTCGAGGATTGCGACCATCGCTCTAGAAGTCGCGATAGCGGTATTGTTCAGAGTGTGAACATGTGCCTTATTGTTATGCTTATCAGAATACTTTATGTTCAATCTCCTCGCCTGTGCATCAGTAAGATTAGAGCAGCTTCCGACCTCAAAGTATTCTTTCTTCCTCGGCGACCATGCCTCTATATCGACTTGGCAATGCTTCAAGTCCCCTAAATCACCGGAACATATCTGGAGCACTCTTATTGGGATCTCTAATTCTGTGAATATCTCTACTGTAATATTCTTCATCTGCTCAAAGAAACCCATCGAATCTTCAGGATTGCATATGACTACCATCTCAATCTTGTTGAACTGGTGCGTCCTGAACAGTCCTTTCTCATCAATACCGTGGCTTCCTATCTCTTTCCTGAAAGACATAGAATAAGAAGTATGTTTCAACGGGAGCCTCTCTTCATCAATCACTGTATTGATATGCCTGCCGATAAGCGAATGCTCGCTCGTCCCTATCAAATAAAGCTCTTCGTCCTGTATCTTGAATATCTGATTGCTCATGTCATGCAAGTCTGTAACGTTCTTTATCACGGAATCGTTAAGCATCAATGGAGTCTCGATGTAAAGGAATCCCTTGCTCACCATCTTGTCTATCCCGAAACGTATCAATGCCTGATTAAGCAATGCCAAATCTCCTTCTAAATAATAGAATCCGTTCCCTGAAGTCTTTGCACTGCTCTCGAAATCCGCGACGCCTAAAGACTCTGCAATATCCACGTGGCTCTTGACCTCGAAATCATGCACTTTGTAATGCCCATGCCTCTCTGATTCTACATTTTCAGACGCGTCTTTCCCTATAGGGACCGAATCATGGATCATATTCGGCATCTGCAATAATCCCGTCTTCAACTTATCTTCAACAATGGCCATCTCTATCTCTATATCCCTTATCTTCTGAGGGATGTTCTTCACTTCCTCGAGGGCCGGCTTAATGTCTTTTCCCTCCTTTTTCAATCGGTTTATGCTCTCGCTCAGCGTATTCCTCTTGTGCCTCAAAGAATCAGTATCCCCTTTCAATTGCCTCAATCTCTTGTCATTCTCTATTATCTCATCAACAAGTTTAAGTTTATTGTCCTGGAATTTCTTCCTGATGTTCTCCTTTACAAGTCCAGGATTTTCCCGTATCAGTTTGATGTCAATCATGTTAAAAGTATGAAATGCTAATATTTAAAGTTATACTTTTTAAAACAGAAAACTATATAAACTTCTATCCTGATATTCTCTTCAAAAGGGGTGTAGTAAATGGTTGATGACGATTCTGATTATGAGCTTATGCCTAAAAAGGAAGTTGATAGGCTGAAAAAAGATCTTAATGCATTGAGAAGAAATCCTTATGGCGAGTCCGATAGGGGCAAGGATCTTCAGCAAAGCATCGATAGATTGAACAATACGATGAACAAATTGATCTCTATCCTTGAGGATGCCCAACAGGACATAATAGACGAGTATCAGGACAGCAAGCCTATCGAGAAGCTTAATCAGATACTCGACCAGAATGAGACGATAGCGAAAGCTCTTGTTTCTATACATGAGAAAGTTGGAAGCCCTGGAGGTTCTGATGACTCTATAGGAAATGCTCCTCTAGCGCCACAAGCTCCTGATGTCGGGCCTATAATCGTTCAGACCCCGCAAATACCTCGTCCACAGATGGACACACAGAGGCAACAGATGGCTCAGATGCCGCCCATGCCGCAGTTTGCTCAGCAGAGGCCGCAGCAAGTGCCTCAACAGGCGCCTCAACAGATGCCGCAGCAACAGTTCCAGCAGCCTCAGCAGTTTGCTCCTCAGCAATTTATTCCTCAACAGCAGTTCCAGCCGACTCAACAATTTGCTCAGCAGAGACCGCAGCAGCCTCAACAATTCCAGAGACAACAGCAGGGCGTCGTGCCTGATTTTGCACCGTTGCCTCCTCTTGATTCAATGAGCGAATTACCTCCATTAGAGGGGCTTGACACTCAACAGATGGATTCGGGAATGCTGCCTGAGAAGAAGAAAAAATTTCTTGGGATAATAGGGTAAGATGATAAGCCTGAAAAAAGATCTGTTTGTGCATTTGTCCCTGTCTGCGAAGGCTCTTAAGGAGAGGGATGCCCAGCAGGTGCTGCTCCCGAAAAAACCGTCCCTGTCGATGCTCGAAAAGACTTCTTATGATGCTGTAAAGCCTGCGGCCGTCCCTGCACCTAAAGTGTCCAAGACAATAGAGGAAACTATTGAAGACGTCACTGACAATCCTAAGATAAGGGAATTGAAGAAGGAATTGGAGACCGTAGAGGAAATATTCGAATCCCTTAAGGAGAGTGGAGAAAATTTAGATTTCATCTACAGGATCGAGAACAAGATAGCACAGCTGAAGAGGATGATAGACCAAAAAAGCTACCTCTGATTATACTTACAAATCCCTTCCCATTACTGTTTTCCTGTTGTTTGTTTCTGCTCTTTTGACTGCGTCTTTCACCATCTGTTTTACCTTTTCGTTCAAAACAGTCGAGAAGTCCCCCGACACATTATATTGTCCTGTCAATTCTTTTATTTTTGATTTCACTATTATCCAATCTGATGCCATTGTGCCACCTCGATAACGTATATTCTATTTTATTGCATCTATATTATTTAAAATTTCCCCTAAAATAATAGTCACTAAAGAGTAACTACATATAGAAAACTTTATAAATGAGTGAAAATTTCTTGTTTATATTAGAAAATATGAGGTTTAATATGAAAAATAATCTAGTCAATAAAGTAAAAGACACATTCTATACCTTATTCATAGTTGGTGCGGGATTATACTCTACAGGATGCAGTAATGATAACATTCCTTCTTTTGAAATTCCTAAAACTAAAATAGAAGATAAATATTCTAAAGAAAAAAGCAATGATTTAGCAAAACAAATAGATGCAGAATTGAAAGAGCTTAAAAATTACTATTTGAATATTGATGACCCTATGGATAGGACTCAATGGGAAGATTATGTAACGAAATCATTGACTCTGATAGAAAAATCTAACAGCATAGCAATCAGATCATACTTTGAAAACAATAACTATTTAGAAAATTATGACAGCAGCAATGACAATACAAAAGAATGGCTTGACAACAGGACACATAATTTATTCTATAACAAAAATATTTCATACAATAAGATTATAAACAATATCGATATAGATGCATTTGCGCAAATCGTGAAGCAAGGCGACTCATTATCTGTGTTTGACTATAATGAATTAACACATAAATTATCGGAATACAAGATGAGATTTGCAGATGGTGCAGAATTAGAGGACTATGGCGGGAAATTCGTGATAGGCGACAGAAACATCATATTAGAGATATATGAACACAATTATGAGACAATAACTGGGAAAGCTGCCCCGAAATTGAGCAGCGCACATGAAAGGAAAGTAGACATATATGGCGACCAGACTTCTTTAAGAGAAATACTGAAAGGAAACTAATATCGCCAACTTCACTTATGCGTGAACCAGAACTTGTATACTCTATTCCCTTCTTTTTTCTCTATTTCATCAAGTCGGCAGAAACCGAATCTCTCGAACTGAATGACTTCTCCGACTTGGACATTTTTTATGCTATGTTCAGCAACTCCTTTTATCGTCGTCGCATCATCCATCAATATCTCTATGTCGACATTCCCATATGCCGGCAGGAAGTGCATTATCTTCTTCCCTTCAGACTTGAACTTCTCGAAATCAAGGGAATCGAACTCAAACCTGTCGTCTGTCTTCCTGAAATTCAAACAATCCATGAACCTGTACAACTCATCATCCTTCAATTCTTTCAAATCGGATTTCTGTATCAAGAACTCGTCCTGCACCTCTAATTCCCTGTCGCCATATTTATCATTATTTGGATGCATCCTTATCTTCAATTCTTGGTGTGGTGCATTATGTATGGTTATCTTTTCATAGTCATGCATCATGAAGAATCTTTTTGCTATAGGATCTATTATGTCCTTGTTGAATGCGTTTATTGTCTTGAAGAATTCTTCCGCAGAGACGGTCTTGTCGACGGGAGATAATCCTGTCAGCATAGTATATCTCAGCAATGCTTCTGGTCGATATCCGCGTCTTTTAAGTGCTTGCAGGAACGGCAGTCTTATATCGTCCCATCCCCAATATTCCCCATTCTTTATTTTTGCCCTCGTCTTTGATGCACTCAATTCTAATCCTTCAAAATTATATCTGCCGACGAAATATGTCTTTGGGAATTTATCTTTTATCCCTAACGCGGTATACATCATCTCTTGCCTTTTTGCATTATCTGCATGGTCTTTTGCACGTATTATGTGAGTCATTCCTGCTTCTATATCGTCGACACAGACAGAGAGGTTCATCAAAGGCCATACACGATATTTTTTTCCGACCCTCGGATGCTCTGAATCGTTTATCCTCGCAAGAGGGAAATCCCTCATCGCAGGATTATTGTGCTGCATATCTGTCTTGAATCTCAGCACTGCATCGCCTTCCTTAAAATGATCTATGTCGAGCATCCAGTTCCATCGATCCATATTGTCTTCTACGCTTAATTTCCTGCACGGGCAATCTTGCATATTGTCAGAGAATCTCTTGAAATCCTCCTGGCTGCACGTGCATACATAACATGCGCCTAAGTCGATGAATCTTTTTGCATAATCATAATATATTTTCATCCTGTCGGATTGTATCCATACTTCTGAAATGTTGCCGAATATCCATTCGCCGTCTTTAGGAAGAAGGCCATATGATTCTAAGTCGATATTGTCGCTGTTTGTGTCCTCTATCCTCAGGATGAATCTCCCGCCATATTTTTTTACATAGAGCGACGTCAATCCTCCAGTTATCGCATGTCCTAGATGCATCGGCCCAGACGGCGAGGGAGCGAAACGCATTATCACGCCTTTTTCTTTGTCGACGCCGTCTAACTCTCTCAAGTCCTCTCTCTTTTCTTTTTCTTTTTTCTCCAATAATTCAGGATGATTATTTTGAATCTCTGCAGTTATCTCCTCTAAAGACATACCATTTATCTCCTGCAATGATTCATTCACTTCGAAAGAGACAGTCTTCATGAATTGCTTTGTCTCAGGAGCTTCAGCGATTATCTTGCTAATGACTGCGCCTGCACTCGCCTTTCCGTTGAATTTCAACGCATTCGCCAATGCATGCTTCCTGATGATAGATTTCAGCTGGTCGATATCCATGTTTAGATGAAAAGAATAAGGTTTATAAATTTTCCTTGAATACTCAACCATATGGGCTGATAGTAGAATGGTTAATATGCTCCGTTCGCAACGGAGAGACTCCGGGTTCGATTCCCGGTCAGTCCATTTTTCTATCATAATCTTAATAAACATGCAGTTTTCTGGATTATCATGTATGAGGATGTCATTGAGATAGCGAAACATGCAGGAGATATACTTGTAAGCTATCATGGGAAGAAAGTAGAGATACGGAACAAGGATCCTAAGAGTTACAGTCCTGTATGCACTGCAGATTTAGAAGCTAACAAGTTCATATGCGAATCCCTGAAAAAATATGGGTATCAGGTTCTTTCAGAAGAGTCAGAAGATAAGAATGTGGATTTTTCCAAGCCGACATGGATCGTCGACCCGCTTGATGGCACAATAGGTTTCCTCAATAAGAGCAAGGATTTCTGCACGATGATTGCATTGATGAAAGATAAGAGGATCGTTTTTGGCGTCGTCAATCTTCCAATGCATGATAAGCTGTATTATGCAGAGAGAGGAAAAGGCGCGTGGTTGATTCATAATGGTGTGAAGAAACAGGTTCATGTATCCGATACAGAAAGATTGAGCCATTCCTCAAGGGTTGTGAGGCCATTCAGGAAGCCGAACTTCTTGGACATACTATTGGACGGCAGATTACGGGTAAAGACTAAGATCCTTGGAAGCATCGGCATCAGGCTATGCGCGGTAGCCGAAGGGGAATGTGACTTCTTCGTGAACAATTCAACATTACCGAGCAAATGGGACACTGCTGCAGCAACAATAATATTGGAGGAGGCCGGAGGAAAAATCACTGACTTTAACAACGGCACGCTCGATTATTCTAAAGATGGCCTTCAATGGGATAAATCATTCGTGGCGTCAAACAGCATGCTTCATGGGCAAATACTCAATTTCATCCCTAAGAATGCTTTAGAGATGATGAAATTACGTTAATAAACTTTAAAAACATGAGATATTTCTGTAAAATATAGGGGGTTTCATGAAAGCGATAATATTCGACCTGCAAGGGACATTGATGGAGAACGGCATATTTCCTAGTCCTACGAAACAAGTGAGGTTCATTCTTGGCATACGGAAGGATTTCCATGATTATGTCCCGTTGTTCGAGACGACATTGATGACCACTCCACACACCAGCCTTGCTGAAGGATTCAAATCTGTTGCAGAAGCATTCACTGTAAGGATAACTCCAGAACTTACTGAAAGGCTTATAGGGATGTGGAACAAGAATAAATTATTGAGCAGGCCATTCCAGGAGACAGTCGCTGTATTGGAAGAATTAAAGAAAAATCATATATTGGTATTGGTCGCTAACATTGATTGCTTCACAAAAGACATGATAACGAAGTTCAATCTACAGGAGCATTTCAACCACATATACTTATCGTGTGATGTGGGCATGCTGAAGACCAATCCAGAATTCTTCAAGAACATACTTAAAGACATAGAGATAGAGGCAGGAGATGTACTTATGGTCGGGGACAGCATCGATTCAGACATGATACCTGCATCCAAAACAGGACTACGGACCATATTGCTTGACAGGATGAAC